>NZ_JBIUWI010000016.1:85353-94994 GCF_044743385.1 Pseudomonas sp. NPDC087639
GAAAGGTTCGCAGCGCCAGCAGCGCTTCACGATGTTCCATCGGTGACTGTTCCTGGAAAGGGTGGCCACGGGCGTTCGGATAACGCCGGGGCTGGGGGCGTTACTTTAATCCATCGCGGGGGGTGGCGACTAACGGCATTTTGCAGAAATGTGTGGAGGAGAGCGAAGATCAAAAGATCGCAGCCTTCGGCAGCGTCTACAGCAGATTGCATTCCAATGTGGTTGCTGCCGAAGGTTGCAATCTTTTCGCGCTTTTATTGCTCGGTAGTTTGAAGCTCATTGAGCAGCAACTTGATCGCTGCCCTGTCGACCAGATCATGCCAAGGGCCATCTTCAATGATTTCGCCGTTATGCATAACGATGACACGGTCGAATCGGTGTAGATGGCTGACATCGTGCGTAACACAAATCAAACCTTGCCCGGCAAACGTCTCGAAAAGCAAATCCCAAACCGGTGAGGCGAGCCTCGGCTCGATTGAAGCGCTCGGCTCGTCAAACAGGTTAAATTTACCCGGCCGATTAATCAGTCGCAGCAGCGAGAGGCGCTTGGCTTCACCGCCGGAAATATTGGTGGCATTTTCGCTGATGTCGCGGTGGCTGACGATCTCTTCAAGCTGTAAGCATTGGATCGCTCTGCGCAAATGCAGCGCAGGATTAACGCCGAAAAGGACTGACCTGTCGAAGCTGCCCTCAAGGAATTGCGGGGATTGAGGGCAGTAACGCAGTATTTGCAGATGGCTTCGAGCGTTCAAACGATCAACGGGTATGTCATCAATGTTCAGTTGACTCCTCACTGAAGTGTTCAGTCCGGCCAGTGCTTCCAGCAGAGTGGACTTGCCAGCGCCGCTGGGGCCGGTGATCGCAACGGATTGCCCCTGTTTAAAGTCGATCGGGTTTGCGATTGATAGTCGGACGGCACCATTGTCGGTGATCACGCAGGGTTCCAGGCGTAACGTTGATTCTTCGTGCTCGGTCAGTTCGATTTCACGGCCTTCGTGATCAAAATCGGCTGATTTGAGCAGCTGCTGGAGGCGGCGTTGATCCGCTAAAAACTGATCCAGCACTCGATAGCCTTCGGTCAGGGCTGAGATGTTGAGCAGGAAGGTCCCTGCGATGGAAAAAATCGCGACTAATTGCCCGACGTTGATGCTCGCTGACCCCGACAACTGATCGACAACTCCCCAACTTAGCAACCCTCCTGTGGAAAGGCTGATAAACAAGACTTTTGCCCCGCTCAACAAACCGCCGGATCCTGCGACGGTCACTGCCGCTTCGGCATATTGATTAAAGGCCCTGTTCAATGGTTGCAGTGCAGTGTGCTCAGCGCGCTCCAGTTTTATCGATTTTCCTGCCTTCAAGGTGTTGAACAGAACCGCGCTCAGTTCATCTTCCTGCTCATTCACGGCATCAATATGTTTTCTGCGCCACCTGATGATTCGATGGGTGGCAAACAGGTAAAGGACCCCCAGGCTCGCCATCGCAAGAAAAATCCAGGTGCCGCCCATGTACCAAAATGCGGCGGCAACGATCAGAAACTCCAGGCACAGTGGAAACCCCACTGTGACGAAGAATGTCAGCAGTTGTTCGTGGGCGGTGATTCCGCGCTCTACCGATTTGATGAAGTGACCGATGCGCCAGGTGCTAAATCGACAGAACTCCTTTCCCATCAATTGCGCCAACCATGTAATCGACGCGTTCATCACAATCCGTTGGACGAGTTTTGAAAGAAGCAGTGTCTGCAGGGGCGCAATAATCGACTGAGCACATCCGGCCAAGGTAAAGGCCGCCGTAAAGATAAGCAGTGTGTTGAGGGTGGTGTGGTCTGCGTTACTCAGCGAGTCGACAATGGCGCCCAGAAGCAATGGAGGCGCAAGGGCTAGCAGCTTTAGCGAAATAATGGCGGTGATTGTTGTGACCAATAGCAGTCGATGCTTTTTGCAAGCTGTACTAATGAGTATCCGCATGGAGATCTACCTGTTGGTCGTGTTTGTTAATTATCAGGTGCGGAAGTCTTAGTCTTATTTAGCAGGATGTGCTGCGGTGCTACCAATTGACCGTTTCTGATGATGTTGAATCTATCAAGGCCGGGTATGTATGTCTGGATGACGATATTTGTGTTTGAGTACTGTGCGACAGTTCTATGGAAAATTGCTCTGTCGATGGCTTTCAATTTTCGCTGCAGTAATTCTATTTGTTGTGTGACGGAACTGGTCAATTTTTTTGAGAAGGGTTCAAGAACTCGGAGTTTCAGGTTTTTCACCGGGGCGAAGTCTATTAGGTTTTTTAAGGCGTCACAGCTTGAAAGCATGTCAAATGTTTTGCGGTCAGAGGCTTCTTCACTGACGTCATATAGTGTGCTTGACTGGAATTGTTCCGTGACTGCCCTTTGAACAGCAATGCAGATATCCAATGAGCATCCAGAGCCAATGGGGGAAATATGCAGGTCACCTGGTCCCATCTTGGGGAACGCAACCGAAAAATAGACACCGGACTCATCTCTGATAATTATAATTTGCAACTTGCTTGCTGCCTCTAAAGCATACGGGCGATGCAGCAATGCTTGAGCGAGTAATGCTTTGGAAGGCGTGTAAAGGTCCATTGCAGGCCGTATCGCGCAAACGGCGAGAAAAAAACGCGACAACAAGTGTCTTTCTATGACTTCAAGAGCGCCATGGAGCAATGCCTCTGCCTTGGTGCATCCGAATGCGATCCCGGAGTTTGAGGCGTAGCGGCTTAAGAAGCGGGTTTCTTGAGCAACTGTTTCGTTCTTGCCGGCATCTGGATGCAGGAGAATGCATGGCACAAATAGTTCGTGCTCGTCATCAAGGGCTGTAAGGCGAAAACACTCCAGAGATTCGCCGGTGCTTGGCAGGCTTGCAAGTAAGCCGTCGCATTGAGCATCCTGCTGAGCGGCGATCACATCGCAGCTTAAACCTGATCGCTGCGACTGCTTGCAGTGGAAGGTGCCGTAGTGTTCAAGGCTCTCGGCCAGCGCGCCGATGAGGGCATCAGGTCCCTTGCCTGCTCCAGACTCAATCAGTTTTTTGTCGTTGTCGTAAAGTTCAGCGATTGCAACCATATCGCCAGCGCCGACATAACGAACAAGTGCTTTGAGTCCTAACGCCTGGATGGAGTTGGTTATTTCTGTCAGTGCTCTGCTGGGTGTTAGTTCGCGCTCGGACATTGCATGCCTCATCGGATTTAAATGCCGAAAGCCAAACTTTCGGCACTTACTGTGGGCTGGTTGTTAGATCCAATCAGCGAGTTAATGAAGCGAAGAATTTCAACTCGGTTGCGAGGAAACCTTCTGAAAGACCTGTGATCTGTGACATGTCATCGAAGGTGTTTATTTCAGAGCGTTTTTTACCCAAGGTAGTAACTCCATTTGATATTGGATTTTCGATGCTGTTGTCAGCGCCGAACTTGCGAGGTTGTCCGCAAGTGGGTTTATTAATAGCAATGAACGCACGGCCAAACAATCAGATGACGGCGTAAGACTTCCGATGGTTGCGTAGGGCAGTTCTGGTTGGGAAGTAGGATGGAACTTTGCGGGAGTAAACGTGAAAGGTAGTGCGCTCGCGCACTTGGTGAGATTGATGGTCTCTGAGTGTTTAAGGCTTTCAGCGAAGGTTGATGCGAGACGTTCGTTACAGGACTGACAATGGCGCGACGCAATTTATTTGAGCGCCATCGCCATCCATTTTCCGAGTGAGGGAGATGGCCTGATCAGTTGAGCTCACTGATATAGGTGCCAGTACCATCGAGGATGTTCCTCAGGGTTTCTTCAACTTCGGCTAGATCATCCGCGCCGGTGCTGTGGGTGATCTCCAGCACATCATCCCCATTCAAAGCATCGGCATCCCCCGCGGCAATCTCGATCTTCAGCAGAGTCGGAGTCAGGGTCACCTTGACGCCATCCAGCGTCGAAGGCTCGCCATCCAGCGTGATCTCCAGCTCATCCTCGTCCGGGTAGCGGCTCATCAGGAACATGTCGCCCTTGTCGCTGTGGCAGCAGAGCATGGCCATGTTGTCTTCTTCGTCATCGCACGGGTTGACGATGAGTAGGGCGGTGGTCATTTGCATGTGGGGTATTCCTGGTGGGCGGCGTGATGAGTGCAAGGGAAAACGCGATTTTGCCAGTCGCGGCGCATTTACGCTGCTGCCATGTTCAATTGCTTTTGGAAAAAAACCTGCACCACCCAATTGAAAAGCTGACTGAAGAGCTCGTTTGACGCTCAGTGGATGAAAAATGTAGGGGTGTTCCTTCATCCACTTCCGCCCACCGGTAGAGAAATATCCGACGGCATTGTAAGGCATTTATTTTGGCAGGGTTTTTCGGTGTTTTTATGGGTTTTCGCTTGTTTTTGCGGCACTTTAGCGATTATTTTCGCCGTTCGAACGCAAAGGAGTGCTTAACGAAAACTGAAAGAAAAGGACCTCTTTTCATGCACCAATATTTTGAGCTCGCCGAAGAAGTCAGACACTTGACCGAAGAACAGATCGAGCAGGTTTATCAGCGTTATCTGGAGGGGGAAAAAAGT
The DNA here is from genome assembly GCF_044743385.1 of Pseudomonas sp. NPDC087639. NCBI lineage: Bacteria > Pseudomonadati > Pseudomonadota > Gammaproteobacteria > Pseudomonadales > Pseudomonadaceae > Pseudomonas > Pseudomonas sp. NPDC087639. The sequence goes on from NZ_JBIUWI010000016.1 coordinate 89,895, forward strand.
GCCGCACTCTTGGCCGAATTCCGAATCCCCTCGACTGTGCGCAGCTTGTTGAAAGTGCTGCCGCCAATCGTCAGCCAAGACCTCACGTGCCCCTATTGCGATCTGCCGATGTGGGTTCGTCGGCATGCCAGGGGCACCCCTGTGACGCTGCGCAACCCGTTCAAGTGCGTACGTTGCGAGCATCGTTATTTTGCGACAGGCGTGAATGTTCGACGCACACCTTGTACGTGCAAGGAATGCTTCAAGGTTCGCCAGCAGCAATTGGCGGCTCAGGCAGAGCGCGATCGTCTCGAGCTTGAGGTTCGCTACGGAGCGTCAAGCCCCACAGTGCCTTACACAAAACTGGGTTTTGTACAAAAGCTGGCATTGCTGGCCTTGCTCGACGACGGCAATGGCGCCAATGTTCAATGGATTGCGCCGCTGAGCGCGCCATCCAGAGGCGAATCCCTTGCGCCGACCGACGAAGCCAGTGAGGAACTGCTGAAAGATCTTCACGAGACCGGCGTATTGGCTGTCGCGACGGATTCCGATATCAAAGCCTTTGATCGAACGGATGGCTGCTCTATCAGCGATTATTCAGCCGTGCGCTGGCGACCTAACGTTGCGGTGGAGGGGGATGTACGCAGTACGCGCGACAGTTTGTACCTGGCGCTGTATCAGGAATTGTCCGGGAACGTTCAGCCAGCGTGGAAAACCGAGCTCTATTCGTTGATCTTCAATCTGGCCCGGGAGGAGTCGATTCAATACATCCATGTGTTGGCCAATGAAGTGAGTTTTGCATTCACCGCCGAAGCCCGTGCCGAAACGGTCGTGGGGCAGCTGTTGCAAGACTTTTCGGTGAGCCAGCTCTATTACTTCGCGCGCCTGGCGGTAAAAAATGCCGCGCATTTCTACGCAACCGGTAACTCCAAGGGGCGCAACCACGCGTCCAATACCATCCCGCGTAACATGCTCGGGACGGCACAGGATGCCCTGGCGCGAAACTGGCGCAAAAACGCTCACCGCGACTCGCGAGTGCCGCAATCAGCCCTGCATCGATTGTTGTATGACGTCGTGCTCAAAGACAGCGGAGCGGGGTTTTCCAAATCCCCGGGGATGTATTGGCGTGATGAGCTGGTGCCACAGTTCTTTTCTGGCACAGCTTTCGATGCTGATCTGGTCGGCCATCTGCAACTGTTCTGCCGCGAGTGCGACTCGAGCAATATCGACGCCAGCATGGACAAGATGACCTTGCAGATGATGTGTTACGACTGCGCTACCGTGAGCAAATTCAAGGCTTACGAAGAGTTGCCGGACTGACCCGCGTCAACCGCTGGCGCTGAACCCGATGTCACGCTCAAGGTCGATAGAACGGCCTTGGGCGTTTTCGTTTCTGGATATGTAGCGGCAAAAGGTCTGCACCTGGCACGAATGTCCCGTAAATACGGGCATTCAGACCAGCGTTTTTCGCCCTGACTGCTAGTGTTTACCGGTGCCAAAGCCTCGGTTTACGTGCCAATGACCGAATATGTCGCAGCACCGCAAGCAGACACATTGTCGCACCCATTAAGCTGCGCATCGGATGAGCACCCGTAAAGGCATTGTCGGCGGTCCTGACAGTCGTTTTTGCAGATGCCCATTCAATGGAAGGTGAATGTGACCTGAGTGTCTCGTCCAGCTTCACCCACCTGTCCCCCTGTTTCCTCTGCCCGAGAATCAGGAGCAGGGTGACTCAAGCCCCGGAAGGGGTGTTGCACGCGACGCTTTCCATCAATAACAAGCTTAAGCGGAGTACCACAGATGGCGTTCTTCACCGCAGCCAGCAAAGCCGACTTCCAGCACCAACTGCAAGCGGCACTGGCGCAGCACATCAGTGAACAGGCACTGCCACAAGTGGCGCTGTTCGCTGAACAATTCTTCGGCATCATTTCCCTGGACGAGCTGACTCAACGTCGCCTCTCCGACCTCGCTGGCTGTACTCTTTCTGCGTGGCGCCTGCTTGAGCGCTTCGATCACGCGCAACCGCAAGTGCGCGTCTACAACCCCGATTACGAGCGTCATGGCTGGCAGTCGACCCACACCGCGGTCGAAGTGCTGCACCATGACCTGCCATTTCTGGTCGACTCGGTCCGCACCGAACTGAACCGCCGCGGCTACAGCATCCACACCCTGCAAACCACCGTGCTCAGCGTGCGTCGTGGCAGCAAGGGCGAGTTGCTGGAAGTCCTGCCAAAAGGCAGCACCGGCGAAGGCGTCCTGCATGAGTCGCTGATGTACCTGGAAATCGACCGCTGCGCCAACGCGGCCGAATTGAATGTGCTGAGCAAAGAGCTGGAACAGGTTCTCGGTGAGGTCCGCGTCGCGGTCGCCGATTTCGAGCCGATGAAAGCCAAGGTGCAGGAAATCCTCGCCAAGCTCGACAACAGCGCTTTCGCCGTCGATGCCGACGAAAAGAACGAAATCAAAAGCTTCCTGGAATGGCTGGTGGGCAACCACTTCACCTTCCTCGGCTACGAAGAGTTCGTGGTCACCGATCAGGCCGATGGTGGCCACATCGAGTACGACCAGAACTCCTTCCTCGGCCTGACTAAACTGCTGCGCACCGGTCTGACCAACGAAGACCGTCACATCGAAGACTACGCGGTGAACTACCTGCGCGAGCCGACCCTGCTGTCGTTCGCCAAGGCTGCGCACCCGAGCCGCGTACACCGTCCGGCCTACCCGGACTACGTGTCGATCCGCGAAATCGACGCAGACGGCAAAGTCATCAAGGAACACCGCTTCATGGGCCTGTACACCTCCTCGGTGTATGGCGAGAGCGTGCGGGTTATCCCGTTCATCCGCCGCAAGGTCGAAGAGATCGAGCGCCGTTCCGGCTTCCAGTCCAAGGCTCACCTGGGCAAGGAACTGGCGCAGGTTCTCGAAGTACTGCCGCGTGATGACCTGTTCCAGACTCCGGTCGACGAACTGTTCACCACCGTGATGTCGATCGTGCAGATCCAGGAACGCAACAAGATCCGCGTGTTCCTGCGCAAAGACCCGTATGGTCGCTTCTGCTACTGCCTGGCCTACGTGCCGCGCGACATCTATTCCACCGAAGTGCGCCAGAAGATCCAGCAGGTTCTGATGGAGCGCCTGAAGGCCACCGACTGCGAGTTCTGGACGTTCTTCTCCGAGTCCGTGCTGGCCCGCGTGCAGTTGATCCTGCGTGTCGACCCGAAAAACCGCATCGACATGGACCCGCTGCTGCTGGAAAAAGAAGTCGTACAAGCGTGCCGCAGCTGGCAGGACGACTACGCCGCACTGACCGTCGAAAGCTTCGGCGAAGCCCACGGCACCAACGTGCTGGCTGACTTCCCGAAAGGCTTCCCGGCCGGCTACCGCGAGCGTTTCGCCGCGCATTCGGCCGTGGTCGACATGCAGCACCTGCTGAGCCTGAACGAAAAAAATCCGCTGGTGATGAGCTTCTATCAGCCGTTGGGCCAGGTGTCCGGCCAGCGCGAGTTGCATTGCAAGCTGTATCACGCTGACACCCCGCTGGCGCTGTCCGACGTTTTGCCGATTCTGGAAAACCTTGGCCTGCGCGTACTGGGCGAGTTCCCGTACCGCCTGCGCCACACCAATGGCCGCGAGTTCTGGATTCACGACTTCGCGTTCACTGCCGCTGAAGGCCTGGACCTCGACATCCAGCAACTCAACGACACCCTGCAGGACGCGTTCATCCACATCGTCAGCGGCGATGCCGAGAACGATGCGTTCAACCGTCTGGTACTGACTGCCGGCCTGCCATGGCGCGACGTGGCGCTGCTGCGCGCTTACGCCCGTTACCTGAAGCAGATCCGTCTGGGCTTCGATCTGGGTTACATCGCCAGCACCCTGAACAACCACACCGACATCGCTCGCGAGTTGACCCGGTTGTTCAAGACCCGTTTCTACCTGGCGCGCAAACTGGGCAGCGATGATCTGGAAGACAAGCAACAGCGTCTGGAACAAGCGATTCTGACCGCACTGGACGACGTTCAGGTGCTCAACGAAGACCGCATCCTGCGTCGTTACCTCGACCTGATCAAAGCCACCCTGCGCACCAACTTCTATCAGACTGATGCCAACGGCCAGAACAAGTCGTACTTCAGCTTCAAGTTCAACCCGCACGCCATTCCTGAGCTGCCGAAGCCAGTACCGAAGTTCGAAATCTTCGTTTACTCGCCACGCGTTGAAGGCGTGCACCTGCGCTTCGGTAACGTGGCGCGTGGTGGTCTGCGCTGGTCCGATCGTGAAGAAGACTTCCGTACCGAAGTCCTCGGTCTGGTTAAAGCTCAACAAGTGAAGAACTCGGTCATCGTGCCAGTGGGTGCGAAGGGCGGCTTCCTGCCGCGTCGCTTGCCACTGGGCGGCAGCCGTGACGAGATCGCGGCCGAGGGCATCGCCTGCTACCGCATCTTCATTTCCGGTCTGTTGGACATCACCGACAACCTGAAAGACGGCGCGCTGGTGCCGCCGGCCAACGTCGTGCGTCATGACGACGATGACCCGTACCTGGTGGTGGCAGCGGACAAGGGCACCGCAACCTTCTCCGACATCGCCAACGGCATCGCCATTGACTACGGCTTCTGGCTGGGTGACGCATTTGCGTCCGGTGGTTCGGCCGGTTACGACCACAAGAAAATGGGCATCACCGCCAAAGGCGCGTGGGTGGGCGTACAGCGCCACTTCCGCGAGCGCGGCATCAATGTTCAGGAAGACAGCATCACTGTGGTCGGTGTCGGCGACATGGCCGGTGACGTGTTCGGTAACGGCTTGCTGATGTCCGACAAGCTGCAACTGGTTGCCGCGTTCAACCACTTGCACATCTTCATCGATCCAAACCCGAACCCGGCGACCAGCTTCGTCGAGCGTCAGCGCATGTTCGATCTGCCGCGTTCGGCCTGGACCGACTACGACACCAGCATCATGTCCGAAGGTGGCGGTATCTTCTCGCGCAGCGCGAAGAGCATCGCGATCTCGGCGCAGATGAAAGAACGCTTCGACATCAAGGCCGACAAGCTGACCCCGACCGAACTGCTGAACGCCTTGCTCAAGGCACCGGTGGATCTGCTGTGGAACGGCGGTATCGGTACTTAC
>NZ_JBIUWI010000017.1:0-93690 GCF_044743385.1 Pseudomonas sp. NPDC087639
CGCAAGCCCTGATCCTGGCGCCAACCCGAGAGTTGGCGCTGCAAGTAGCAACCGCTTTTGAAACCTACGCCAAGCAAATGCCAGGCGTTACCGTTGTGGCCGTTTACGGCGGCGCGCCGATGGGCCCGCAACTGAAAGCAATCCGTAATGGCGCGCAGATCGTTGTCGCTACCCCGGGTCGTCTGTGTGACCACCTGCGTCGCGACGAGAAAGTGCTGTCGACCGTGAACCACCTGGTTCTCGACGAAGCTGACGAAATGTTGAAGCTGGGCTTCATGGATGACCTGGAAGTCATCTTCAAGGCTCTGCCAGCGACCCGTCAGACCGTTCTGTTCTCGGCTACCCTGCCGCAGTCGATCCGCGCCATTGCCGAACGCCACCTGCGCGATCCGCAACACGTCAAGATCCAGACCAAGACCCAGACCGTTACCGCGATCGAACAGGCTCACCTGTTGGTTCACGCTGACCAGAAGACTTCGGCCGTTCTCAGCTTGCTGGAAGTGGAAGACTTCGACGCTCTGATCTTGTTCGTGCGCACCAAGCAAGCGACTCTGGATCTGGCCAGTGCCCTGGACGCCAAAGGCTACAAAGCCGCTGCGCTGAACGGTGACATCGCCCAGAACCAGCGTGAGCGCGTGATCGACTCGCTCAAGGATGGCCGTCTGGACATCGTTGTTGCGACCGACGTTGCTGCTCGTGGTCTGGACGTTCCGCGCATCACCCACGTTTTCAACGTGGACATGCCGTACGATCCGGAATCCTACGTTCACCGTATCGGCCGTACCGGCCGTGCCGGTCGCGAAGGTCGTGCGCTGCTGCTGGTGACTCCGCGTGAGCGCCGCATGCTGCAAGTGATCGAGCGTGTAACCGGTCAGAAAGTGGCTGAAGTTCGTCTGCCGGACGCTCAGGCTGTTCTCGATGCGCGCATCAAGAAACTGACCAACAGCCTGTCGCCGCTGGTCGCTGATGCCGAATCGACTCACGGTGAACTGCTCGATCGTCTGACCGCGGACATCGGCTGCACCCCGCGTGCTCTGGCTGCTGCTCTGCTGCGCAAGGCCACTAACGGTCAAGCGCTGAACCTGGCTGCAATCGAGAAGGAACGTCCACTGGTGCCGAACAACGCACCGCGTGGCGACCGTCCTGAGCGTACCGGTGATCGTCCGGATCGTGGTGACCGCGAGCGTCGTGCGCCAATGCCTTTGGGTGAAGGCCGTGCTCGTTGCCGTACCGCGCTGGGTGCGCGTGACGGTATCGCCGCCAAGAACCTGCTGGGCGCCATCCTCAACGAAGGTGGTCTGGCCCGTGAAGCGATCGGTCGCATTCAGGTGCGTGACAGCTTCAGCCTCGTTGAGCTGCCGGAAGATGGTCTGGACAAACTCCTGACCAAGCTGAAGGACACTCGCGTTGCTGGTAAGCAGCTGAAACTGCGTCGCTATCGCGAAGATTGATCCGCCCTTGGGCTGATTGATCGAACATAAAAAATCCCCGACTGGTTCGGGGATTTTTTTTGCCTGTTTGAAAGATCAAAAGATCGCAGGGTAGGAGCTGCTGAAGGCTGCGATCTTTTGATTTTGCCTTTGCCGAAGCGGTAAATATCCATACCCAGCGCACCCATGGTGAATCCCTTATGCGCCACACTGAATTCACCCCCGGCACCCCGGGCAAAGTACAACGGCAACAAATGCTCATCACTCGGATGGCTGCGCACCGCGTTCGGTGCCTGCTGGCGGTAGTCATGCAGCGCCGCTTCATCATCGGTCGCAAGCTTTTCGATCACCCAGTCACGGAAGTCTTTTGCCCACGGCTCCACGCTTTCCGGACCGGCATGCCAGTCCAGCTCGCGCAGGTTGTGGGTGATGCTGCCCGAGCCGATCAACAAAATCCCTTGTTCACGCAAGCCTGCCAACGCACGACCAACACGGGTTTGCAGCGCTGGACCGCCGCGACTCGGCAGCGAAACCTGCACCACCGGAATGTCCGCTTGCGGGTACATCAGCGACAGCGGCACCCACACGCCGTGGTCGAACGGCCGTTGCGGATCGAGGCGTGCCGGCAGGTCGTTGGCGCTCAGCAACTCGGCGACTTCGGCAGCCAATTGCGGATTGCCCGGCGCCGGGTACTGCACTTCAAACAACGCCCGAGGGAAGCCGCCGAAGTCATGCCAGGTCTCGGGCTGCAGATGGCTGCTGACCAGCAATTCGTGGCTCTCCCAATGTGCGGAGACGATCACGATAGCTTTAGGTCGGGGCAGTTCAGCGGCCAGTCGGGCTAGCGCCGGGCCACTCGCGCCGGGCTCCAGCGCAAGCATGGGTGAACCATGGGAAATAAACAGGCTGGGAAACATGATGGGTTCCTGAGCGTTAAGATGGCTCATCATCAGTCACATCATTGATCTAAATCTAATATAAGTTTTAACGCTTTTTGATCGAATTTTTAGGGGGATTCATGCAGCCTGAGTTTTGGCACAAGAAGTGGGCTTCGGACCAGATCGGTTTTCATTTGTCTGAGGTGAACCCGCATCTACAGCGACACTGGCCTGACCTCCCGATTCCTGCGCAGGCGCGGGTGTTGGTTCCGTTGTGTGGGAAAAGTCTGGATTTGCTGTGGTTGGCTGAGCGTGGCCATCAGGTGCTCGGGATTGAGTTGTCGGAAAAGGCCATTGAGGCCTTTTTCAGTGAGCAACATGTACAGCCGCAGGTTAGCGAGAAAGACGGGTTCAAGGTCTATCGCGCCGACTCCATTGAATTGTGGTGCGGTGATGTCTTCACGCTCACGGCAGAGGATGTGGCTGATTGCACGGCGCTGTACGACCGGGCAGCGCTGATAGCCCTGCCGCCGCCGATGCGTGAGCGCTATGTGGCGCATCTTCAGCAGATCCTGCCGCAGGGAGTGCAAGGGTTGCTGATTACGCTGGATTACGATCAGGCGCAGATGCCCGGGCCGCCGTTTGCAGTGGTGGATGATGAGGTGCAGCGGTTGCTGGGCGGTGCTTGGCAGGTGCGGGTGCTGGAAGAGCAGGATGTGCTGAGTGAGAGCGGGAAGTTTCTGCAGGCCGGGGTGACGCGGTTGGCGGAGCGGGTTTACCGTATTTCGCCTCGTTAGTTTGTGTTGGCTGTTCCGGCCTCATCGTTGGCAAGCCAGCAATCAGGCCAGTGGGAACAACCCATTACTCTAAGCAAAAAAAAGGCCCGCATCACTGCGGGCCTTCTTGTTTTTACGCCAGTCTGATCAACCGCGACGACGCAATGCGTCGATACGCTCTTCCAGCGGCGGGTGGCTCATGAACATGCGGGCGAAGCCCTGTTTGATGCCACCGTTGATGCCAAAGGCGTTCAGGGTGTCCGGCATGTGCACCGGCAGACCCTGCTCGGCGCGCAGGCGTTGCAGGGCGCCGATCATTGCGCTGGTGCCAGCCAGACGCGCACCGGCTTCGTCTGCGCGGAATTCGCGTTTGCGCGAGAACCACATGACGATCGCGCTGGCCAGAATACCCAGTACCAGCTCGGCGAAGATGGTTGCCACGTAGTAGGCAATGCCCTGGCCTTCTTCGTTCTTGAAGATCACCTTGTCGACGAAGTTGCCGATGATCCGCGCGAAAAACATCACGAAGGTGTTCACCACGCCCTGGATCAGCGCCAGGGTGACCATGTCACCGTTGGCGACGTGGCCGATTTCGTGGGCCAGCACGGCTTTCACTTCATCGGGCGAAAACCGTTCGAGCAGGCCCTGGCTGACTGCGACCAATGCGTCGTTCTTGTTCCAGCCCGTGGCGAACGCGTTCGCTTCGTAGGCCGGGAAAATACCGACTTCGGGCATCTTGATCCCGGCTTCGCGGGACAATTGCTCAACGGTTTGCAGCAGCCATTGCTCATGCCGGGTACGTGGCTGGCTGATGATCTGGGTACCGGTGCTCATCTTCGCCATCCACTTGGAGATGAATAGCGAGAACAGCGAGCCGGCGAAACCAAAGACCGCACAGAAAACCAGCAGCTGACTAAGGTCGAGATCAACCCCGTTGGCCGCCATGAACCCGTTGAAGCCGAAAAGGCTCAGGGTGATGCTGGCTATCAGCACGACCGCCAGGTTAGTGGCCAAAAACAGCAGGATGCGCATCATGGTTGTAGAAATCTCCTCAAGCTAAAGATGTAGCGTACTGCGGGGTATATAAGGTGCGGCACCCGGCTATTCAACTGGGTGACTATTTCAAACTGTGTCCTACAGCAGTTTCCTCGGCGCGCGACCTGTTTCCCACGACAGACACCGACACGGACGACGGGCAGTCGCGACCCGTCGCCATTGCGTCAGACGCAGGTAACCGGTACGAAACGCAAGTGTAGAAGGCGTGTGGATGTGGGTAATGCAGAAGTGTTGCTGAATCAGACAGTGCGCAACGTTTGGGTCGTTGCGCACTGCTGGCCAGTTACTGGCGGTATGACTTGATAAAGCTGCCGATACGGCCAATCGCCATTTCCAGATCATCGACGCGGGGCAGTGTGACGACGCGGAAGTGATCCGGCCACGGCCAGTTGAACGCTGTACCTTGCACCACCAGCAGCTTTTCGGAGAGCAGCAGGTCGAGGACGAATTTTTCGTCGTTGTGGATCGGACAGACCTTCGGGTCGATCCGTGGGAAGGCGTACAGCGCACCCATTGGCTTGACGCAGCTCACGCCGGGAATGTCGTTGAGCAGCTCCCAGGTGCGGTTGCGCTGCTCCAGCAGGCGACCCTGCGGCAACACCAGATCGTTGATGCTCTGATAGCCGCCCAGTGCGGTCTGAATGGCATGCTGGCTCGGCACGTTGGCGCACAGGCGCATGTTGGCCAGCATGTCGATGCCTTCGATGTAGCTCTGGGCATTGTGCTTCGGCCCGGAAATCGCGATCCAGCCGGAGCGGAAACCGGCCACGCGATAGGATTTGGAAAGACCGTTGAAGGTCAGGCACAGCAGGTCCGGAGCCAGCGAGGCGGTGCAGATGTGCACGGCGTCGTCGTACAGAATCTTGTCGTAGATTTCGTCGGAGAACACCACCAGATTGTGCTGACGGGCCAGCTCGAGCATGCCCAGCAACACTTCTTTTGAATACACCGCGCCAGTCGGGTTGTTCGGGTTGATGATCACCATGGCCTTGGTGTTCGGGGTGATCTTGGCCTTGATGTCGGCCAGGTCCGGGAACCAGTCGGCGCCTTCGTCGCACAGGTAATGCACGGCGTTGCCGCCGGCCAGACTGACGGCGGCGGTCCATAGCGGGTAGTCCGGCGCTGGCACCAGCACTTCGTCACCGTTGTTGAGCAGTGCCTGCAAGGACATCACGATCAGCTCGGACACGCCGTTGCCCAGGTAGATGTCTTCGATACCGACACCTTCTACCTGCTTTTGCTGGTAGTACTGCATCACGGCCTTGCGCGCGCTGAACAGACCTTTGGAGTCGCTGTAGCCTTGCGCGGTCGGCAGGTTGCGGATCACATCCTGAAGGATTTCGTCCGGCGCTTCGAAACCAAACGGCGCCGGGTTGCCGATGTTCAGCTTGAGGATGCGCTGGCCTTCCTCCTCCAGACGTTTGGCGTGCTTTAGCACCGGGCCGCGAATGTCGTAGCAGACGTTGGCGAGCTTGTTCGATTTGCTGAACTGCATGGCGATGTGATCCCGAAAATGAACGATCCAGGCGGCGGATGGACAACCGTACTGGGATTCCTGCGTCTTCACACAGGCGGACGTCTGAGCCGTGGCTCCGAGAATCCGTTTGAATGCGCCCGGTCTGGCTGCCAGACTGGCGCGTGACGAGGCGCAATCATACGTGCCGCCCGATCCGTGGAAAAGGTACAGATCGGGCTTTTTCAGCCGCTGAGGTGTGATGATGGAAAAGTTGGAAAAAACCCTGGAAGAGTGGAAAGCCATGCTCGATCCGCAGCAGTACGAGGTTTGTCGCCTCAGTGCGACCGAGCGACCGTTCTCCGGCAAATACAACGCCACCAAAACCGACGGTGTTTATCACTGCGTGTGCTGCAACGAGGCACTGTTCGATTCCAATACCAAATTCGATTCCGGCTGCGGCTGGCCGAGCTTTTACGCGCCGATCGGTGAAAGCGCCATGACCGAGATTCGCGACATCAGCCACGGCATGATTCGTACCGAAGTCAAATGCGCCCGTTGTGACGCGCACCTGGGGCACGTGTTCCCGGATGGCCCGCCACCGACCGGTTTGCGTTACTGCATCAACTCGGTGTGCCTGGATCTGGTGCCCCGCGAGTAGGTGATCGGGTGGCCCGAGGGTCGCCTTTCTGATAATTAAATTGCACGCAATTTAATTGCTCGCTATGTTTGGTCTTTCCCGATGATCTGAGGAGCCCGTCTCATGAGCGACAACTTGCTGAATATCCCGTGCACCACCATCAAGGGTGAGCAAAAGACCCTGGCCGATTTCGCCGGCAAAGCCGTGCTGGTGGTCAATACCGCGAGCAAGTGCGGTTTCACTCCGCAATACAAAGGTCTGGAAGCGCTGTGGCAGACCTACAAGGATCAAGGCCTGGTGGTGCTGGGCTTTCCGTGCAACCAGTTCGGCAAGCAGGAGCCGGGCAACGAGGGTGCAATCAGTGAGTTCTGCGAATTGAATTTCGGTGTCAGCTTCCCGCTGTTCAAGAAGATCGAAGTCAATGGCGCCGGAGCCCATCCGCTGTTTGTGCAATTGAAGAAGCGCGCTCCCGGCGTACTGGGCTCGCAAGGCATCAAGTGGAACTTCACCAAATTTCTGATCGGCAAGGATGGCCAGTTGGTCAAGCGCTTCGCTCCGGCCACCAAGCCGCAGGATCTGAGTCGCGAGATCGAAGCCCTGCTCAAATGAACAACCTGCCCGTTGATTCGCTGAAGCTCGACAGTCAGTTGTGCTTCAAGTTGTATGCCGCGTCCCGGGCGGTGATTCGCGGCTATAAGCCGATGCTTGATCAGCTTGGCCTGACGTATCCGCAGTATCTGGCGATGCTGGTGTTGTGGGAATGGCAGGAGTGCGGGCCGGAGCAACCGACCGTCAAGGCTTTGGGTGAGCGTCTGACGCTGGATTCCGGAACGCTGACGCCATTGCTCAAGCGTCTGGAGCATTTGCAACTGGTTCAGCGTCAGCGCTCGGTGCGCGATGAACGTGAAGTGCATTTGAGTCTGACGCCAGAAGGGCAATTGCTGCGCGAACAGGTCGGGCCACTCAAGGCCCGCCTGCTGTGCGACAGCGGGGTCGATCTGGACCGACTCAACGCATTGCGCGACGGTCTCGATCAGTTACTGGGGCAGATCAAGGCGCTGTCGTAGTCCGGATCCACTGATCCAGCAGCGCCGCCAGTTCTTCTCGGCGAAACGGCTTGGCCAGATAGTCGCTCATGCCCGCGGCCCGGCAGCGTTCGCGTTCTTCAGACATGGCATTGGCCGTCAGGGCAACGATTGGCAGGTCCGGCCATCGCCCGCTCTGGCGGATCTGCCGGCTCGCCTCGTAGCCGTCCATGACCGGCATGTTGCAGTCCATCAACACCAGATCGAAGGCCTGATATTCCAGTTGATCCAGTGCTTCGGCGCCATGGGCGGCGACGATGACATCACAGCCGAGTTTGCCGAGCATGCCTTTGGCGACCAGTTGATTGACCGGGTTGTCTTCGACCAGCAGCACCCGACCGCGTCGTATGGATGGCAAAGTTTCCAGCTGTGCGTCGCTGATAGTGGCGACGTCCGGTTGCAGGGTCCGTCGCAGGTTCTGGTAGAGCGCGTTACGCGCCAGCGGTCGTGCCTGCTGTTGCAGTGGGGCGAGGGCTGCCGCCTCTTCGCTGGGCAGAAAACTGCCATAGGCCGTTACCAGCAGAATGGGCGCGCCGAGTGTAGGACGCAGCCCGAACAGACACTCCGGACAGTCGGTAATCACCACGTCCGGCGTCACGCCCAACAGTGAGTCGTCGAGGGTGCGTTGCTCATACTCAAGCCCCCAGACCGGCAGCAAGCTTCTTAACAACTCGGCCAGGCCACTGCTGGCCGGGGTGATGGCGAGGACTTTGCCCTGCAGAGGCGCCGGAGCCAGCGCGCGCGTATGGCAGGGCAGTGGCAGTTCGGCGCAGAACTGACTGCCGAAACCGGTCTCTGAACTGATGGTCAGGCGCCCCCGCATCGCTTCGCATAGGTTGTACGTCAGCGCCAGCCCCAGTCCTGTGCCGCCGTACTGACGGGTGATACCTGCGCCCGCCTGAGTGAACGGCTGGAAGATTCTCACCTGGGCTTCCTGTGCGATGCCGATACCGGTGTCGCAGACTTCGATACGCACGCCATCCTGGTAGGCCGACAAGCGCACATCGACCCGACCGAAGCGAGTGAATTTCAGCGCGTTGGACAGCAGGTTGCTGACGATCTGTCGGACCCGGGTCGGATCCCCCAGTACCAGCGCCGGAAAATGCGGATCGATCAGGCAGGTCAGCTCGACGCTCGGCGCCGCGTTTTGCGAGAGCAGGTTGGCGGTGTCTTCGATCAATGAGCCGAGATCGAACGGAATGTGTTCAAGCTCCAGTTGCCCGGCATCGAACTTTGACAGGTCGAGAATATCGTTGAGCAACTCCACCAGCACTTTTCCCGAGTCGTGGGCGATCGACAGTTGTTGCTGCTGCTCGGCGTTCAGTGGCCCGTCGAGCGACAACGCGATCATCCCCAGCAGTCCGTTGAGCGGCGTGCGGATCTCATGGCTCATGTTGGCGAGGAACGCCGAGCGGGCTTCGGCCATTTCCAGTGCCGTGCTGCGGGCGACTTCGAGTTCCTCATTGGACTGGCTGAGCCGCGCGTTGATGGCCTTGAGTTCGGCGGTTCGCGCCGAGACGATGGTTTCCAGTTGGCCGAGGTAGTCGGTCAGACGGTTTTCCGCGTTGCGCCGCTGCTGGATCTCGGTGGCGATGTTCTCGAATTGCTGATTGGCGACTTTGACCAGCACGCCGATTTCATCGTTGGCGTGTCCGGCCGGACACTCCAGCGTGGTCGCTTCGGCGCTGCGCGGATCGCGCCCGCTGAGTTCGCGGATCACCCGCACCAGCGGTTTGGTGAGCATCACGTAGAACAGCGCCAACAGGAGCCCGGTCAGGATCAGGCTGCGGGCGAACCCGTTGAGCAGGGTGATCTCGGCCCGGCGCAGGAAGCGGCTGCCGAAGGCATAGGTATCCACTTCCAGGCTCAAGACACCCAGCGATTCGTTGGGTAGATGGTCCAGATACAGGCGATCTTCGAACTGGCGTTTGGCACCGAACAGGAAGTCGCTGATCATTCGATAGCTGCTTTGCAGCTCAGGGCGTTTGACGCTGGCCAGCACGGTATTGTTGTTGTCGGTCAACTGCGCCGAAATGATTGCCGGTGAACGCAACAGGCCCAGGGTGAGTTCCTGAGCCAGTTCGGCATCGATGTTGTAGGCGATACGTGATGCCGGGTTATGGCTGATTTCCAGCAAAGACAGGATTTCACGGTTGATGGAGGCGTCTTCGCTGGCATAATCGATGCCGATTTGCAGCAGGCTGAGCAGCGTGCCCAGAATGAACCCGACCAGCACAGTAAGCCTGGCTTGTTTGTACGACAGCCGGTGGGTGAATTTGATATCCATGGGGTGTTGAACCACTTCCGTTTCCCTTCGCTGCTCAAGCATAGTCGATCATGTATCGATACCGAGGTTCCCGAATCGCCTTGTAACAAGGCACGGGGCGGGAATTTTGATCCGCGAGTCGTCGCTGGATCGCCATCATCACTGTGAACGTGCCCGAGGAGAAGATGTGGATTCCCGATTGAATGCTTTTCTTGAACGTGCCGAGTCGGTTCTGGCGCGGATCGAACCGTTGTTGCCGGCGCCGCGCCCGGTGATCGACTGGGGCACTTGCCTGGCCGCGCGCTGGCAGCGTGACGGCCGCAGCGGATATTTGCTGCCGCTGGAAGTCAGCCTTGATATGCGTTTGTCCGACCTGATCGGTGTTGACCGGCAACTGGAACAACTGGGGCGCAATACCCAGCAATTTCTTGATGGCATGCCGGCCAACCATGCGCTGCTCTGGGGCTCGCGTGGGACCGGAAAGTCCTCGCTGGTAAGGGCGTTGCTCGCTGAACACGCCGAGTCGGGCCTGCGTTTGATCGAGATCGAGCGCGACCATCTGGCCGACTTGCCGCGGGTGGTCGAGCAGATCGGCAAACTGCCGCAACGTTTTGTGTTGTTTTGCGATGACTTGTCGTTCGAATCCGGTGAGGGCGATTACCGCGTGCTCAAAAGCGTGCTCGACGGCTCGCTGGAACAGGCGCCGGACAACGTCTTGCTGTACGCCACTTCCAACCGTCGCCACCTGGTGCCGGAGAAGGAAAGCGACAACGAAAACTGGAAACGCGTCGACGGCGAACTGCACCCCAGCGAAGCGGTGGAAGACAAGATCGCGCTGTCGGACCGTTTTGGTCTTTGGTTGTCGTTTTATCCGTTTACTCAAGAACACTTCCTCAACGTCGTCGAACACTGGATCGGCCAACTGGCCGCCAAGGCTGGTCTGAGCTGGCAGCGCGACGAAGAGCTGGAAATTCTCGCCGTGCGTTGGGCCACCGGCCGCGGTAATCGCAACGGACGTTGCGCATACCAATTCGCCCGTTACTGGGTGGGACTGAAATTGTTGGAGCACAAGCCATGATTGATTTGCAACAAAGCGGCCAAGGCCTCGAAGGCTATGGCATGTTGGCTGCACAACTGGAATCGCTGCTGGCGGACGAGCGCGATTTTATCGCCAACGCCGCGCAGTTCTCGGCATTCCTGTTCAACCAGCTCGATGACCTGAACTGGGCCGGTTTTTACCTCAATCGCAACGAAGAGCTGGTACTCGGCCCGTTCCAGGGCCAGATCGCTTGCGTACGCATTCCGTTTGGGCGCGGCGTGTGTGGCGCGGCGGCGGCCAGCCTGCAGACGCAGCGGGTTGAAGATGTGCATGCGTTTCCCGGCCATATCGCCTGCGACAGCGCCTCGAACAGTGAGTTGGTGGTGCCGTTGGTCAAAGAGGGTCGCCTGATCGGCGTGCTCGATCTCGACAGCCCGAAGCTCGCCCGTTTCGGTGCACAGGACCAGGCAGGAATCGAGCAACTGGCGGCGATTTTCCTGCGTCTGACCGACTGCTGATCACGCGCCAAGGCCAGCCTTGTGCAACAGGCTGGCCGTGTCCACGGCATCGATCTGCCGAGGATCGAGAAAGCGCTCGGCGTACTGCATATACACGCCGTCGTTGATGAACAATCCAAACAACTGCGCATCGATGTGCGCCTCGCGGCACATGGTCGCCATGATTCCCAATGCCTCGCTCAATGACTTGGCTTTCTTGTACGGGCGATCGGCAGCGGTCAGCGCCTCAAAAATATCGGCGATCGCCATCATCCGTGCCGGCAGGCTCATTTCTTCGCGCTTCAGGCGTTTGGGGTAGCCGGTGCCGTCCATTTTTTCATGATGCCCACCAGCGATTTCGGCAATGCTGTCGAGGTGGCCGGGGAAGGGCAGGTGACTGAGCATCATGATCGTCTGCACCATGTGGTGATTGATGATGTAGCGCTCTTCGCGGGTCAGTGTGCCGCGGGCGATGCTCAGGTTGTACAACTCGCCGCGATTGTATTTGTGGCGCGGCACATCCAGCTTGAAGCCCCACGGATTGTCTTCAGGGATTAACTCGTTTTTATCGCGATCGAGCAAATGTTCTGGCTTGTCCGCCAGCAGCTTTTCACTGACCGGCAAGTTTGGCGCAGGGGTTCGGGCCTGACGCTTGTTTTCTTCCCACGACACGCCCAGGCGGTCGTCCAGCGTGCGCAGCCAGGTGCGTTGGGACAGATCATTCAGACGTTGCAAATCTGCCTCGGCCATCGCTTCGCTGCCCAGGTTGCAACGGGCGACAAAGGCAAAGTCTGCGTCCAGTGCGCACAAGGTCTGCTCGCGCATTTCGGCCAGCGTCGCTTCGTCTCCACCCAGGGCCAGCGCCTGCCAGTAATTGATCCAGGCATCGCGCTTGAGCACTTCGAAACGGGTTCGGATCTCGTGGATGCGATCGTTGATGGTTTCCAGTTTGGTGGCTTTGTCGACCACGTATTCCGGCGTCGTGACCTTGCCGCAGTCGTGCAGCCACGCGGCAATGTGCAAGGCTTCCCATTCGTCCTCGCTGGGCTGATAAGTGCTGAAGGCGGGCGCCTGACTCGCTGCCGCGGCTTGAGCGAGCATCAGCGTCAGTTCCGGTACGCGTTGGCAATGTCCGCCGGTATACGGGCTCTTGGCGTCGATGGCCCCGGCGAGCAACTGAATGAAGGCATCGAGCAATTGCTTCTGTCTGGCTTGCAGGCGCTGGCTCTCGATGCTCACCGCCGCAGCGCCGGACACCGCTTGCAAGAAGGCGATACGGTCGGGGCGCAGTTTTTCCAGATCGGCCGGGGTGCCGCTGTCGTTGATCAACAGGATCAAAAGGCCGATGGTTTCGTTGTGGCGGTTGCGCAGACGGATACCGATGAGATGGATCCTCGGCGCTGCCATTGCCAGCAGCACTTTCTGCAAATCCCCGGCGTTTTCGAAACCTAAGTTGCTCACCACGTTGTCGGCGCTGACCAGTTGTTCAAACCACGCCGGACCCGCGCGCTCTTGCAGGTCGTGGCCCTGAATGTCGAACGCCTCCAGTGCTTGTGGCGCGCCATCGATTACCAGACCGTAAGGCTCCATGCGACTGCCGTCGTGTTCACGCAGATAAATCAGCCCTGCCTGAGCCTGGGCGATCTGCACCGTTTCAAACAGCACCCGTTGCAGCAGCGGTGCGAATCGGGTTTCGGCACACAGGCTGTCGGTGATCCGGAAGAAGCTCGCCAAGGTGTCTTTCATCCGCGCCATCGACACGCTCAACTGGTCGACTTCCAGCACCGGCGAGCGTCGAGCCAGCGGAAAATTGAAGTCGAAACTGCGAATCGCATCGGCTTCCTTGACCAGCGCGTGCAAGGGCTTGACCAGAATTCGTGAGATCAGCCAGCCCAGTGGCAGGCACAGCAGCAAGGTGGCGAGGGTGATCAGCGCACCTTGCCAGCGCATGTGATAGGCATCGGCCAGCAATTCGTCTTCCGGCACTAGCAACGCCAGCTGCAAACCTTTCGGACCGCCTTCCTGAATGCTGCTGCGGGCGACAATCCATTGCCGGCCATCGGCATTCAGACGATTGCCGGTGTGCTCAGCGGACAGCAGCCTATTGAGGCTCGGACTCAAGTCAGCCACTTTGGCCAGGTGTGCGGTGCTGTCATTAACGATCAGTCGGCTACTGTCGGGGTAGGCCACGGCGTTGCCGTCGGAATCGAACAGGGCGATTTCGGTGGACGGTGTGACGACATGTTTACGCAAGGTGGCAGACAGGGCTACCAGCGTCAGATCGGCGCCAATGACCGCGTTTTCGCCACTGCGTCGGGCCAGCGTAGTGCCGACGTTGTGGGTTGAGAAAAAGACGTAGGGCTCTGTGGTGATTTGTTCGGTTTGCTGGCGGGCATTGATGTACCAGGCGCGGTCGCGCGGATCGTAGGGATCCCGGGGATTGTCCTGCCGGCTGATCGGCGTCAATGCCTGATCGAAGAACAGTGACTGCGAGCGCACTTCGCCGCGCGGGTCATGCTCGATGCTCCAGACCTGATACGCCGCCGCTTCGGGGGCGCTGAGCAGTGTTTTCAGGGCCGCGTTGCGTAGCGGGCGCACCATGAAGAAATCGCCGTTGGCATAACCCAGATACAGCGAAGCGAGGTTCGGGTTGTCCGTGAGGGACTGGCTGAACGGCCTGAGCAGCGGCAATCGTTGTTCAAGCCCCGAAGCCCGGGTAGCGGGATTGTCCGCCAGCAGGCTCAGCAGGTGACGGATCGGCTGATAGGTGGCAGACATGTCCAGGCGCACTTCCTGCTCGATCCGATCGAACAGTTTCTCGCTACTCGACAGGATGATCTGCGTCGTCTGGCGATAGTTGAACAGCCCCAGCACCACGCCTGTGAGCAACAGGAGAAACGTGAACATGACACTGATGTGTACGTGCAGCGGAAACCGGCGTTGCTCCGGGTGCAGTGGGCTGGGCATTTCGGGTTCTCCATGATGGTTAACTCACTGCTCAGCGCCAAGCATAGTTAAGGCAAGCTCATTGTGCTTTGGTCAGACAACGCCAATTGTTGTTGCAAGGCTTGCTCCAGTTCGAGCATTGCCCTGTTGCTCGCCTCGCAGAGGCGGGCGATCTCATCTGTTGGCAAAGCCTGCGCGCAGGCCTGTTCAAGAGCATTGCAACATTCGATCACCTGCGTCGCCTGCGCGATGCGCGCGGCGCCCTTGATTTTGTGAGCGACTACGGCCAACGCCCCGCGATCTTGTCGCGGCGATAGCGCGAGCAGTTCCTGTCGGTCGAGACGGCTGCTTTTTAGCAGCTCGACCAGCAGTCGTCGGGCCTGTGTCGGGTTGCCGCCGGTCAACAGGTTAAGGCTTTGCAGGTTGAATGCCGCAGGCTGCGACGCTGGAGTGATGCCATCGACCCACTGGCTGAGGAGACTCAGGCTCAAGGGTTTGAACAGGCAGTCGTCCATGCCGGCCTGTTTGCAGCGTTGTATTTCTTCGGGTTGCGCATTGGCCGTGAAACCCAGCACGGTGCAGGGCGGCCAGCGGTTCTGCAGCTCCTGCTGGCGAATGGCACGGGTCAGCTCATAACCGTTCATCACTGGCATGTTGCAGTCGACAATCACCAGATCAAAGCCGCCATCCATCCACCGTTCAAGCCCGCTGCGGCCGTTCTCGGCGAGGCTGAAATGATGGCCGAGGAATTCCAGTTGCTGACACATCAACAGGCGGTTGGCCGGGTGGTCATCGACCACAAGCACCCGCAGAGGCGTTAGCGAAGTCTTGAGCGCGGGTTCGTTTCTGGTCGTGCTCACCTGGACAGGCAGAGTTTCCAGCGGTAGCGAAACGCAGACCTGAGTGCCTATTCCGGGCTGGCTGCTCAATTGCAGCTGGCCGCCCATCATTTCGCACAGGTTGCGACTGATGACCAGGCCCAGACCCGCGCCGCTTCTGGCTTGCTGATGGCTGTTTTCCGCTTGCGCGAAAGGTTCGAACAAGCGTTGCTGATCCTCCGCACTGATACCCACGCCGCTGTCCTGTACGGTCAGTTGCATCAGTGCCCGTGCAGGCATCTCCGTGTTCATGAGATCGAGGGTAATCCTGACGTGACCGTGCTCGGTGAACTTGATGGCATTGCTGACTAGATTGGACAGCACTTGTTTGAAGCGCAGCGGGTCCAGATCGACATCGACCGCCAGGTCCGGCGGGTTGACGATGACTTGCAGGGCGAGATTCTTCTGTCGGGCGAGGCCGTCGAAGATTCTGGCAACCGACGCCACCATGTCGACCAGATTGACCCGTTCAGGACAAAGACTCAGGCGCCCCGACTCGATCCGTGCAATGTCGAGAATGTCGCCGATCAGGCCCAGCAGATCCTTTGCCGAATGGTAGGCCGTATCGATCGACGAACGATCCGGATGCTGTGTGTCCATGCGTCTGAGCGTCAGTTCGAGCATGCCGATCACGGCGTTCATCGGGGTACGGATTTCATGGCTCATGGTGGCCAGAAACGTGCTTTTGGCGCGGTTGGCTTCATCCGCCTGCTCCTTGGCCGCGCGAAGGTCTTCGAACAGCTGGCGGCGTTCACTGATGTCGATCCAGCCACCGATGATGCCTTTCACATCGCCGCTGGAGTCGCGATAGGGAAGTATCCAGTGATAGATCGTCAGGCGGCGGTTGCCGATGTGCAGCGGCCGGTCGAGCACCAGCGGAGTGCCTTCTGCGACGACGCGCTGATAATCGGCTTGAAAGGCCTGTGCCTCGAAAGCGTTGCTCAGGGTGCCCTGCATGACGCTTTTGCCGATAACGTCCTCACGCTTGGCATTGAAGGCTTCGAGGTAGCTGTCATTGCAGCTTTGCAACAGGCCCTGGCGGTCGCGAACGTAGATCGGATGCGGCGTACCGTTGACCAGCGAGCGCATGAATTCGAACTGGTCGTTAAGGGCACGTTCGGCCGCCTGGCGTTGTTTGATCTGGTGTCGCATATAAGCATTCCAGGCCAGCAACAGCAGCAGAACCAGGCAAGCGGCAGTGATCATTTGATAGAACAGACGCTGGTAGTTGTGCCAGATATTCTGGGAGGCGGTGGAGTAACCGCGCCACCGGCCATTGATCACACCCAGCTCTTCCGGGGCAATGCTCAGCAGAGCTTTGTTGATGATCGAGCCCAGCTCCTTGTTGTCGCGGGCGGTCGCCAGAGAGAACGCGGCCTGACCGGTGCCGATGGTGGTGGTGATCTGCAATGGATGGTCAAAGATCCGCGAAGAAATGAAGTAATTGGCGATCACCAGCGAGTTCACCGCGCCGTCGACATGCCCCTCGGCAAGCAACGAAACGGCGCTGAAGGTATCGGCCGTTTCGATCAACTGAATGAGTGGAAACTCTCGGCGCAGGTACTCGACCATCGGGTTGCCCTGGGCGATAGCCAGCGGCTTGCCTTTGAGCTGGCCCAGATTGGTTGGGCCATCGGCGCTTTTGCGGGTTAGCAAAACATAGGAGTTTTCCAGGTAAGGGCGACTGAAGTTCAGGGCTTTTTCCCGTTCGGCGGTCGGCAGCAGTGCTGCAATCAGATCGGCTTGATGGCTGTCGAGTTGCTTGATCATGTCCGCGTCGTTGCGACTGCGGCGAATCTCGAAACGCAGGCCGGTGCGCAATCGGATCAGTTCGAGCAGATCGGCGCTGATGCCGCGAAAATTTCCATCATTGTCGAAGAAGGTCAGCGGCGCAAACGCCTCATTGACCACCACGCTCACGACAGGGTGCTGTTTGAGCCACGCCTCTTCGCGCTGGGTCAGTTGCATTTTCTGATCGGTGAGCAACAGGTCGCTGCCGGCACTCCAGCGTTTGGCGATGTTGTCGCGTTCGCTGCTTGGCACCGCTTTGAGTACGGTGTCGATGATGCCCAACAGGTGCGGATTGTTTTGGCGTACGGCGAAGCTGAACCCCTGGGCTTCCTGTTTGCCGAAATTGGCCATGCGCACGTTGTTGAGGTAGCCCTTGTTGATCATGTAATGCGTGGAAATGGTATCCCCGAGAAACACATCGGCCTGATCGAATGCCACGGCGTTGATTGCATTCTGGTAGGAGGGATAGCAGGTAATCAGCGCTTTTGGATACAGCGCCTTGACCTCGGGCAACGGCAGATAGTGATAGACCATGCTCAGTCGCAGCCCCGCCAGGCCTTCGCTCAGTGAGCGGGTTTCGTCCTCGCGGGTGACGAGTACAGGCTGATCAATGGCATAGGGTGTGGAAAGCGCGAGGCTGGCGTTGCTCGCCTCGAAGCCGTTGGCTGTGCCGAGCAGGTCGACCTGGCCGTCGACCAGTGCGCGAATCGCAGCATCCCGGGAGGGGAAGCGCTGCACCCGGATTGGCAAACCGGTGGCCTGACTGAGGATTCCGGCGTAGTCAGCCGTCAGACCTTCGTAATCCTTTCCGCTGACGGTCATGTCAAAGGGTGGGTAGTCGGGCGCGGAAGTGCCGAGTATCAGTTCGCTGCGCTCATGCAGCCACTGCCGTTGGGACTGTTCGAGCGCGACCGGGACCGACTCGCTTGCCGACCGGCTGAGCAAGACATAGTCCGCCGAAGCGCCAGGCATGGCGAACACGTTGGCGCTCAAGTACAGACCGGCGCACAACGCAATTAAGTAGTCCTTTAAACGACTGGGCATGCGGGCTCTCACACGAGTGCGTTACGTTTGGCCATCTCGATAAGTTCTACAAGTGATTTGGCTTTGAGTTTTTGCATCAGGCGTTTTTTGTAGGTGCTGACGGTTTTATTGCTGAGGAACATGCCCTTGGCTATTTCCTTGTTGGTACGGCCCTGAGCAAATAGTTGCAATACCATCAACTCCCGATCATTGACGGATTTGAAAAGTTCCAGTTCTGCGTAACGAATATCGTCGCTGCGCACCGGATTCAACGCCTGGCTGGGGAAATAGTTGTAACCGGAAAGTACTGCCTTTATCGCGCTGACCAGTTCGCTCAAGTCTTCTTGTTTACAGACATATCCTGACGCGCCGGACTGCATGCAGCGAATACCGAATAAAGTCGGGCACTGGGCGGTCAGTACCAGGGTCTTCAATGGTGAACTCATGGCGTTGAAGCGGGCCAGCACTTCCAGGCCGTCGAGCTTGGGGATACTGATGTCGAGAATGATCAGGTCAGGCATGCACTCGCGCACCATCTGCATGGCATCGACCCCGTTATCGGTTTCACCGACGACCTTATAACCTTCATGTTCCAGCAGCATGCGAACGGCGAGACGGATGACCGGGTGATCGTCAACAATAAAAACGGAGTTCATAATCAAATCCCATACAAGCACGAATAAAGCGCGCACCTTAGCTCAGATGAATGAACACTCGCATGAACTGACTTGGCTCCAGTCGCGTTATCGGATAATTCCTACAATTAATGAGGAAAGGGACTACGGCCAAACTAGGATCAACGTAAGGAAGTGCAGGGATGGTATCGGCTTATAGTTGGCTGTGTTTGTTTTGCAAGTGCTGGATGTCAATAGTTATTTCATCGCTGTTTAAGTGTGCTGATTCGTCGCTTTTTTGTTGTTGGTTGTTTTGCCGTTATATCCCGGCATAAAACTGCTAAATGCACTCGTCGAAAATGACATTGCAGGTAGAAAATGATCGACAGGTAATCAGCCTGCCGGCGGTACCGGCCGGCTGAATACGCTGGATCAGTGGCTGGAGCGCCCAGTCATTTCCAGCGCCATGTCGCTGGCGTAGCTGTCGGTCATGCCAGCGATGAAATCGATCATGCGCAAAAACGATGCGTGCAATGTACCTTGTGGGTCCGGCGCATTGTTGCCCAGCAAATCGAGGATGCGTCGGCTTTTGAACGACGGAGTACGCCCATTGTGCTGTTCCAGCGCGGCGCCGCAGAACGAATTGAGCAGAATCTCCAGCGTCGTATAGGCGCCGATTTCGTGCAGGGTTTTGCGTTTGTCCTGAAAGATCTTCTTGCGCGCAATGTCCTTGGCGTTCAGCACACACCGCTTGGCCGGGCCGTGCATGTGCTCGACCAGATCGCCGTGCAACGTGCCGGCGAGCAGTGCGTCCTGTTGCTCGACAAAGGCCCGCGCGGCGGCGTTGGTCAAATGCTCGATGGCTTTGCCGCGCAGGATCGCCAGTTTGCGCCGCCGTGAATCCTGCGGACCGAGTTGGCGATAGGTTTCCGGTAAATCATCGCCCACGAGGCCGAGCAGCAGGGATTCGACTTCGGCGTACTCCAGCAACTCCATCTCAAGACCGTCTTCGAGGTCGATCAGCGCGTAGCAGATGTCGTCAGCGGCCTCCATCAGGTACACCAATGGATGGCGCGCCCAGCGTTGGTCTTCCAGTTGCGGCAGGCCGAGCTTGTGGGCAATTTGCTCAAGCAGCGGCAGTTCGCTCTGATAGCAGCCGAACTTGTGCTTCTTGTAACCGAGGGAGTCGGCGTGACGAGCCGTCCACGGATACTTCAGATAAGTGCCGAGGGTGGCGTAGGTCAGGCGGGTGCCACCGTCGAACTGATGGTACTCAAGCTGCGTGAGCACGCGGAAGCCCTGGGCATTGCCTTCGAAGTTAAGGAAGTCACCGCGCTCGGCTTCGCTCATGCCGTCCAGCCAGCCACGCCCGGCCGCTTGCTGAAACCAGTGGCGAATAGCGTCTTCACCGGAATGGCCGAACGGCGGATTGCCGATGTCGTGAGCCAGGCAGGCCGACTGCACAACCATGCCGAGGTCGGCAGGATCACACCAGTCGGGAAGGGCACTGCGCAGGGTTTCGCCAACGCGCATGCCCAGCGAACGGCCCACGCAGCTGACTTCCAGCGAGTGGGTCAGGCGTGTGTGGATATGATCATTACTGGTGACCGGGTGCACTTGGGTTTTACGGCCCAGGCGACGGAAAGCTCCCGAGAAAATGATGCGGTCATGGTCTTTATGAAAAGGGCTGCGGCCAAGCTCTTGCGGGCTGTACAGCGGCTTTCCGAGGCGTTCGCGGTTGAGCAGGGTTTGCCAATCCAAGGCTGATTCTCTCCGTCAGGTGACTGAATTGACCTAGCTTCCCGGTTCAGCCGTATGCCTGCAAGCGGAACTATAATCCTGCAGCATCGATATCGATCAACAGCAGGCGTTCGCCATTGTCGAAGAACTGCCCGGCCGTCAGGCAATACTGGTTGCTGGTGGCATCTCGGTAGGTATTGGAGAGGGTCAGACGCCGTTCGTCCCAACCTTCGGCCAACAGATGATAGAAGTACGGACGCCACGACCAGTTGTGTCCCAGATAGCGGTTGTCGGCGATCCAGCCGTTGTGGCGCCATTCCAGATTGGGGGTCAGTTGCGTGCCGTGGCGGTCGCACTGATAAAACCGCAGCAGCCATGGAAATGCTTCCAGGTGGGGCAATGCACTGAGTGGCGCACGGGCTTGCGCCCATTTTTGCAGGATCGCCATCAATTCACTAAGTTGCTGGCGCATCTGCATCAATCGCCCACGCTCGGCGAGCTTCTGCTGAACGTAACGCTGGCGCAGCTCGGCAAAGCGCTGCACAAAGGCGTCGGTGGCAAAGAACGCCTCCTGCGCCCGAGCGAACAGGAAACCCTGCACGTAGCGCGATCCGCATTCCAGAGCGAAATTCAGCTGCGCCTCGGTTTCGACCCCTTCGGCAATGATCCAGCAGCCGGTTTTCTCGGCCATTTGCGCCAGGGCCTTGACCACATCACTGCTCGGCCCGCCCAACGCGGCGGCCTGAAACAGTCGCATGTCGAGCTTGAGGATGTCCGGTTGCAGCGCCAGCACTCGATCGAGTTGCGAATAGCCGGCGCCAAAATCATCAATGGCAATCCGTGCCCCAGCCTCGCGATAACGCGCAACCACTTCGGCCAGACGTTGGCCATTGCCGCCCAGTTCGGTGATCTCGAACACAATGCGCTGTGGATCAACGTTGTGTCGCGCCAGTTGCTTGAGGCTGGGCAGGGCCTGGTCGGGGCGCAGGCGACTGATCCAGCGCGGCGACATATTGAGACTGAGAAACCAGTCAGCCGGGGCTTCATGCAGACGGCTCAGGGCGTTGTCGCGGATCTGCCGGTCGAGGCGGCGCAGGGCCATGGCCGGCGTGCGCGGGTCAGCGAACAGCGGCCCGACCGAGGTCAATTGTCCATCGCTCTGGCGCAGGCGGCCCAAGGCTTCGACGCCGGCGATGCGTCCAGTGGCGGTATCGATGAAAGGCTGAAAACAGGCGAGCGGTTGCCCGTCGATCACGGGGCCTCCTTAGTCGTTCTTGTTCTGGTTGAAACCTGCCGACCGGGTAGGCGTTCAGGATTGAACCTCTTCTAGAAAGAGGTTCATCCCGAAGGTATTGCAAGAATGTAGCCAGTTGCGAGAGGTCAGCGTTTGCCCGAACTCTGCATGACCAGTTTGATCAGTGGCCCGAGGCTGGTACCGAGGCGAACCAGTCGGGTCAGGCCACCGACGCCGCCGCTTTTCGCGCCCTTACCGGTGATGAATCCCAGCAGGGTGACAGCGGCCACGCCCCACAACGGCGCGTGTTTGATGCCGAATCCGCCTTGCAGGTTTTGCGACATGCCGCGCATGCGTTGCAAGGGTTGCAGCACTTGCCCGGCTTCGTGACGGATTTCCTGACGATGCATTTCCATGCGCAGGCGGATCAGTGCCTTGCGCATTTCCCGACGAGAGCTGTTATGTGGAATTTCAGGCAGGCTCATGGCAGCAGACGCTCCCGGTCGTTGGCCAGCTCTTCGAGCGTGCCGTGGAAGGGTGAGGATTCATCGAAGACCGCAGCCTTCAGGCGCACCCCGCAGAACGCGGCCGCCAGTGTGTAGAACACGCACAGGCCGATGATCGCGGGCAGACGATAGGTGTCCCAGAACACGATCAACACCAACGTCGACAAACCTACCAGCAACAGAAGGGCAAACACCAAGGCCAAGCCTGCGAACAGCAACAGGCTGACGGTACGTGCTTTCTGCTCCTGCAATTCGATGCCGAACAATTCGACATGACTGTGCAACAAGCCAAGGACAGCGGCGCCCAAACGCCGCGTGGAGGAAGTGGTGCCCGCAGCCGGGCCGGATTCACCGATCGACATAATCAGCGCCGAGTAGCCAGCAGGCCGATCAGAAAACCTAAACCGGCAGCGATGCCGACGGATTGCCAAGGATTGGCCGACACGTAGTCTTCAGTTGCGGTGACCGCCGCCTGACCGCGCTCGCGCAGGGTGTCTTCGGTCAGCTTCAGGGTTTCCCGTGCACGCAGCAGGCTGTCGTGGATCTGTTCACGCAACTCATCAGCCTGATCGCCGGCCAGAGTGGCGGTGTGCTCGAGCAACCGTTCGGTGTCGGCGACCAATGTCTGGAAGTCGTTCATCAGGATTTCTTGAGCAGTCTTTGCCTTGATGCTGGCCATGGGTGGATCTCCGTAAGTGGCGTCTGAAGCGTTCGAGTATGAGCCTTGCGCGAAGGTTCAGTACAAATGACTGGTACAGCTTTTGCTATGTCGTGGTGCGTCGCCCGACAGTCGTGCGCTGTTGCCGAGCGTACAAGCGGGAAAACCTTAACTCAAATAACCACGGTTCGTATCAGGGCATCGACCTTGTGCGCCAAAGCGGTTCATCGGACAGCCTGATCCATGACTGCGCGGTCGCAACTTGGTGCATGAAATGCTCGTATGAACTGATTTGGTGCTCTATTTACCTGCCAGGTCTGCCTCTTTATGGAAAATCTGCAAAGCGCTGTGGACACGTTGGTTCACAGCTCCAATACGTTGTTCATTCTGATCGGTGCGGTGATGGTGCTGGCGATGCACGCCGGTTTCGCATTTCTGGAAGTCGGTACGGTGCGCCAGAAAAACCAGGTCAACGCCTTGTCGAAGATCCTCAGCGATTTCGCCGTCTCGACCCTGGCCTATTTCTTTATAGGCTATTGGATCTCCTACGGCGTGACGTTCATGCAGCCGGCGGCGGTGCTGAGTGCCGATCATGGCTATGGGCTGGTGAAGTTTTTCTTTCTGCTGACCTTTGCCGCAGCGATCCCGGCGATTATCTCCGGCGGCATTGCCGAGCGGGCACGTTTCGTTCCTCAGTTGTGTGCCACAGCGCTGATCGTGGCGTTCATTTATCCGTTTTTCGAAGGGATGATCTGGAACGGCAACTATGGCCTGCAAGCCTGGCTGACGGCGCAGTTTGGTGCGGCGTTCCATGATTTCGCCGGCTCCGTGGTGGTACATGCCATGGGCGGCTGGCTGGCGCTGGCGGCGGTGCTGCTGCTTGGCCCGCGCAATGGGCGTTATCGCGATGGTCGACTGGTCGCGTTCGCTCCGTCGAGCATTCCGTTTCTGGCTCTGGGCTCGTGGATTCTGATTGTCGGCTGGTTCGGCTTCAACGTAATGAGCGCACAGACGCTGCAGGGTGTCAGCGGACTGGTGGCGGTCAACTCGTTGATGGCGATGGTCGGTGGCACGGTGGCGGCGTTGATCGTCGGGCGCAATGACCCGGGCTTTCTGCACAACGGCCCGTTGGCCGGGTTGGTGGCGATCTGTGCAGGTTCTGACCTGATGCATCCGGTCGGCGCACTGGTGACCGGCGCCATTGCTGGTGCACTGTTCGTCTGGTGCTTTACCGCCGCGCAGGTCAAATGGCGCATCGACGACGTCTTGGGCGTATGGCCGTTGCACGGATTGTGTGGCGTGTGGGGTGGGATTGCCTGCGGGGTTTTCGGCCAGACAGCGCTCGGTGGTCTTGGTGGCGTCAGCCTGATCAGCCAGTTGATCGGCACTGCGCTCGGCGTGGCGGTGGCGCTGATCGGCGGCTTCGTCGTTTACGGCGTGATCAAGGCACTGCATGGCCTGCGCCTGAGTCAGGAACAAGAGTATTACGGCGCCGATCTGTCGTTGCACAAGATCGGCGCGGTGAGTCAGGACTAATTTTCAACATCGTCGGCCCCGGGATAAAAACCGTGCAGCAGGCGATAGCGATCAATGCGCACCTGATCGACTTTCTCCTGTACCTGATGCGCTGGCAGGCCGAGCATGATCAAGGCATGCGAGGCGAGCATCAGGCTCGATTCCAATAGTTCCGGCACCACCTCGGTGGCGCCGGCGGCCTTCAGTTCGGCCCATTGGCTGTCATCACGGGTGCGCACCAGAATCGGCACGTGCGCATTGAGTCGACGAGCTTCCTTGAGGATGCGCAGGGCGACATCGCTTTGATCCACGGCAATCACCAGCAATCGTGCACGCATCAGGCCGATGGCGGTCAGCAGTTCGCCGCGTGAGGAGTCGCCGTAATGCACGTCACTTTCCCCGCTTGAGGCTTCCTGTACCCGCACCGGGTCGTTGTCCAGAGCGATGTAAGGCTGCTTTGCGTTGCGCATGAAACGGCCGATTGATTGACCGACGCGGCCGTATCCGCAAATCACCACATGCTTGTCGAGACTGGCGTTGAGCGCGCTGATCTCCTCGATCTGTGCTTCCTGATTGGGTTTGCGGTGCAGGACTGCGGCGATACGTGGTGCCGCACGCAGCAACAGCGGTGTCAGCAGCATTGAGCAGAACGTCGCCGCGAGCAGCAGGGCGCCCAACTCTGCCGGCATCAGGCTGTTTTGTTGCATCTGCGCCATCAGTGCGAAGCAGAATTCTCCCCCTTGGGCCAGCGCCAAACCACTGCGCCACGCGGTTTCACTGTCACTGCCGCGCCACTTCACCAGCAGCGCCACCACGATGCCCTTGATCACCATCAAACCGAGGGTCAGGCCGAGGATCAGCAGGCTGTGACTGACGAACAATTGCAGGTCGATCAGCATGCCGATGCTGACAAAAAACACCCCGAGCAGAATGTCGCGGAAAGGCCGGATATCGGCTTCGATCTGATGTCGGTAGTGGCTTTCACCCAACAACATGCCGGCGAGAAAAGCGCCAAGGGCAGGGGACAGGCCGAGCAAGTGAGTCAGCCATGCGGTCAACAGCACGATCACCAGCGCCAACAGTACGAACAACTCAGCCGAGCGCGACGCAGCCACTTCATGGAACAGCCGAGGCAACAACCAGCGACTGGCGAGCAGCAGACCGACAAACAGCACCACGGTTTTCGCCAGGGTCATCGGCAATGCCCAATACCAGACCTGATCACTGCTTCCGGCGAACACCGGCACCAGGGTCAGCAGCAAGACCGCGACCACGTCCTGAAACAGCAGAACGCCGACGGCATTCTGGCCGTGACTGCTGAACACTTCGCCGAGGCTACCCAGCTCTTTGGTCACGATCGCCGTGGACGACAGCGACAGTCCTGCGCCAAGCAACAGTGCAGAAGTCATCGGCATGCCAAGCGACATCAGCAGCAGACCCAACAGCGCCGTGCTGATCAGAACCTGCTGGCTGCCCAGACGAAATACGACCTGGCGCAGCGCAATCATCTTCGACAGGGAAAACTCCAGGCCCAACGAAAACAACAGGAACACCACACCCAGTTCAGCCACGTCGGGGAGGTGTTCACTCTCGTTGACCCAATCGAATGCACTCGGCCCGACGAGCAAGCCCACGCACAGGTAGCCCAACACCGGCGGCAATCGCAGGCGACGGAACAGCGCAATCACCACGAGGGACGAGGCGAGGATGATCAACAGGTTGGCAAACACTGGACACTCCGATGTCAGGGCTCTGGCTTTTCAAGCGTAGAGGCAAAAAGACCGGGAGCATTGCGTAATTGGTTTTTCAGCGGGCTGATTTGCGTCAGGGTTTTGCGAGTGAAACGCCACAAATACGCTTAAGCCTTCGGGCTGCGGTGGCTCGACGGGTTTTCAGGGGCGGCATAGAATAGGCGCACTCATTTCTGGTCGAAGCCATCATGCCTCCTGAATGTCAGCTGTTCGGCACCTTGGGGTGTCATCTGTGTGAAGTCGCGGAAGCTGAACTGATGCCCTTTGTCGAGCACGGCTTGCTCGTTGAGCTGGTTGATATCGCCGAGGACGAGCGCTGGTTTGAGGCTTACGGCCTGCGGATTCCGGTACTGCGTCGAATCGACACCGGGGCTGAACTGGACTGGCCGTTCAGCGCCGATGAGGTCGTGGCGTTTCTCCGTTAATCAGCTTTCATGCAGCATTCCGCTGGTCGCTCACGCGCATCCAGCCCTTGGCACTTCCCGGCTTGTTCGGTTACTGTATTTTCATACAGTAATTGGGTCAGAGGGATGAACCGTGGTCAATGTCGAACAGTTGAAGAACAGCGTTAACCGGATGTCGGTTGATGTGGTGCGCGAGGCCGTTCTCGAATTGCGCCTGGACGGGTTGGTCACGGAGGGCAAGACGCCATTCAACAAACTGCATTTCAATACCTGTTTTGCCGAGATCGAAGCCCTGTTTCAGCGCGCCGGTTATCACAAGCAGTTGGACGTGGTCGGTTATCAGGGTTTGCTCTACGCCTTGTACGACCCGGGCCGCTGGGAGGCGGTCGACGTGTTGCGCTGGCTCAAGGAATTCACCGAGGCGGCGGCGCTCAAGTCGATTCCCGCCTGAGGATTCAGCGCTAGGTTCGTTTCCCCCAGTGTTGGATAATGCCGGACTGCTTTAACGGGTCGAGTTTCCGTATGTCCACATCAACATTTTCCGCTGCACAGAATCAGGCCAGCACACTGTACTTGCCGCCGGGTACTTGGCTGACCGTACTTGATTGTTTGTGCGAGCATTTCAGTGCCATTGGGCGCGAGCAGTGGCTGGACCGGATTGCCCGGGGACGGGTGCTGGATGGCCAAGGTCAGCCGATTGCGTTGGACTTGCCCTATAAGGAAGGCCTGCGGATTCACTACTTTCGCGAAGTGCCGGGTGAAAAACCGATACCGGTGGTCGAGTCGATTCTTTATGCCGACGAACATCTGGTGGTGGCTGACAAACCTCACTTTCTCCCGGTGACCCCTGCCGGCGAGTATGTCGAACAAACCTTGCTGCGCAGGCTGATTCGTCGGCTGGACAATCCTCATCTGGTGCCGCTGCACCGGATCGACCGGCATACGGCGGGGCTGGTGATCTTCTCGGCTAATCCGCAAACCCGTTCCGCGTATCAGTCGCTGTTCCCGACACGGCAGATCGACAAGCGCTACGAAGCGATTGCCCCGGCATTACCTGAACTCAGTTTCCCCTTGGTGCACAAAAGCCGCCTTATTGATGGCGAGCCTTTTTTCCGTATGCAGGAGGGGCCGGGCGTCAGCAACACCGAAACGGCTGTGGAAGTCCGGGAAAAGAACGGCGATCTCTGGCGCTACGGCCTGTATCCGGTGACCGGCAAGAAACATCAACTGCGCGTGCACATGACCGCGTTGGGGGCGAGCATCTGCAACGATCCGTTTTACCCGGATGCACTGAAAGACGTCGAGGATGACTACGCCAATCCACTCAAATTACTGGCACAAGGGCTGCGCTTTATCGATCCGGTAACCGGTGAGGAACGTGAATTCGAAAGTCGCATCACCCTGCAATGGTGACATCGGTGCCATTTTTCGAGCGCCCATGAAAAAGCCCGCATATCTATGCGGGCTTTTCTGTATCCGGTGTCGACCCAGAGCTTACAACTCTTTAACGGTACGAACCTGATCCTTGTTGATGCGGGTTTCTTTGCCGTCGAGCTGTTTGAACTCGTAGAAGCCCGAATCATCATCGTATTGCGGGGTGTCGACGGCCTGGATTTCGCGACCGTCATTCAAGGTGATCACTGTTGGCGACGAGCAACCGGCGAGGGTAGCTAGGCCCAGTGCGAGCATGAAAGTGGCGAGGGTCCGTTGAGTCATGAGTGTGTCTCCGAATGGGAATTCTTTTGGTTACTGAGCTTGAGACGTATACAAGGCGTGAGAGTTCCTTGAATAGTGTCAGTCTGACACAGTGTTGTGCGCATTTAACAGGTC
The DNA here is from genome assembly GCF_044743385.1 of Pseudomonas sp. NPDC087639. Classification (NCBI taxonomy): domain Bacteria; kingdom Pseudomonadati; phylum Pseudomonadota; class Gammaproteobacteria; order Pseudomonadales; family Pseudomonadaceae; genus Pseudomonas; species Pseudomonas sp. NPDC087639. Next base: position 28,011 of record NZ_JBIUWI010000017.1, read on the forward strand.
GGGGGTGTTCAGGTTGGCCAGCCGTGGGTCGTTGTCGGGACAGTGCAGCGCGGTGGCGCCGAGACCGCGCATGACCCGCCCGGGGCTGCGTTCCCCGGCATTCCAGGCGTCTTCGAAGGCCGGTAAGAGGGCGACCGGGATCACGCACAACAACGGTTCCCAGTGCTCGTCATGGCGCAACATTAATGGTTTGTCATGATGCAGATTCGCGGTCTCGCGCATGCTTTGTAGCAACGCACCATCAATACGCGGGACATCGCAGGGCAATACCAGCAGATGCGAATGGCGTGCGGCTTTCAGGCCGGCGCGAATACCGGCCAACGGACCGGGAAAGTCACCCTCGTCGTCCACCACCAGCTGATCGGCGAACGGCGCGTAACGCTCACGATTACGGTTGCAGGAGATGATCAGGTCATCGGTGAGCGGACGGGTCTTGCGCTGTAGATGCGCAATCAACGGCTCGCCCAGCCACTCCACCAGACCTTTGTCCTGACCGCCCATGCGTTGCCCGCGTCCACCCGCCAAAAGCAAGATGGAGCAGGGCGGCAGTTGCGTGTCAAAGGTCATGGCAGCTCTCCGGAGGGGCGGCGAAAAAAGGGGGCGCTGTGATATAACACCGGGCTGTTTTCCCTACAACTGGAAGAGCCTATGAAAGCCAAGGCTGATGTACCTTTCGTGCCGCTCAATATTGCGGTTCTGACTGTCAGCGATACCCGAACCCTGGAAACCGACACTTCAGGCCAGGTCTTCGTCGACCGCCTGGCGGCCGCCGGCCACAATCTGGCAGCGCGGGTCCTGCTCAAAGATGACCTCTACAAAATTCGCGCGCAAGTCGCCAACTGGATTGCCGACGATGTCGTACAGGTGGTGCTGATCACCGGTGGCACCGGGTTCACGGGCCGCGACAGCACCCCTGAAGCCGTCACGTGTCTGCTCGACAAGCAAGTGGATGGGTTTGGGGAGTTGTTCCGGCAGATATCGGTGGCCGATATCGGCACCTCGACCGTGCAATCTCGAGCGCTGGCCGGTCTGGCCAATGGAACGCTGGTTTGCTGCTTGCCGGGTTCGACCAATGCCGTGCGTACGGGGTGGGATGGGATTTTGGGTGAGCAACTGGACGCTCGTCACCGTCCGTGCAATTTCGTTCCTCATCTGAAACAGGCAGCGCCTTGTGAATCCCGTGGGTAAGCCGGGCAAGACGGGCTCGTTGATGCCCGTCGAAGTGGCGCTGGCGCGACTGCTGGAAATGGCCGAGGCCTCGCCAATCGTCGAGCACGAATATTTGCCACTGGCTCAGGTCGAGGGTCGGGTACTGGCCGAAGATCTGTTTTCGACCCTGGATCTGCCACCTTGGCCCAACAGTGCCATGGACGGATATGCCTTGAACCTCTCGGACTGGGCGGGCGAACCGCTGCCGGTTAGTCAAAAGGTGTTTGCCGGGCAGTCTCCGGAAGCTTTGAAACCCGGTACCTGTGCGCGAATCTTCACGGGGGCGCCGATACCACCCGGTGCCAATTGCGTGGAAATGCAGGAAAACGCTGACGTTCAGTCCGATGGAAGCGTGCGTTTCGTTGAAGCTCTGAAGATCGGGCAGAACATTCGCCCCCAAGGCCAGGAAACAACCGTCGGGGAACTGATACTTCCCGCCGGAACGCGACTTGGTCCGATTGAACAAGGCTTGTCCGCGTCGCTGGGCTGCGCCGGGCTGAAAGTTGTGCGCAAGGTTCGAGTTGCGGTGATTTCTACTGGCGACGAACTGGTCGAACCGGGTCAGCCATTGGGGCCGGGGCAGATTTACAACAGTAATCGGGTGTTGCTGTGCAGCTGGTTACTGCGTCTGGGCTGTGAGGTGATCGACGCTGGCATTCTTCCTGATGACCTTGCCACCACCCGTGCCCGGCTCGGTGAGTTGCAGAATGTTGATCTGATACTTTCCACCGGTGGTGTATCAGTAGGTGAAGCGGATTTTCTGGGTATTGCCCTGCGAGAAGAGGGCGAACTGGCTCTTTGGAAACTGGCCATCAAGCCCGGAAAACCGCTGACATTCGGACATTTCCGCAATGTGCCGGTCATCGGCTTGCCTGGTAATCCGGCGTCGACGTTGGTGACCTTTGCTCTGCTGGCTCGCCCCTACCTGTTGCGCCGGCAGGGAGTGCGGGATGTCGAACCTCTGAAGTTCCCGGTGCCGGCAGGCTTCACCTGGCCGGTTGCCGGCAATCGCCGTGAATACCTGCGTGGGCGTCTCGAGCAAGGGCGAGCGACGATCTATCGCAACCAGAGTTCCGGTGTGCTGCGCAGTGCCGCGTGGGCAGATGGATTGGTTGAAGTGCTGGAAGGCCGCACTCTGAATGTAGGGGATGAGGTCGTTTTCATTCCTCTGAGTGATCTACTGGGCTGATCGAGCGTAAATGCAGGCGTCGGCTGAAACAGTCGATGCCTGCAATGTTTCTCTGAGTCAATGGCTGATCAGCGTAACAAGCTGGTCGAATCGGCTATTGGCCACCCAACCCAGCAGAGCCAGTACTACTGCTGTTGCACCCGCCGAATAGGCAAGACGGTGTTTGATTGTTCTGACGTCACTACGAACTTCGTCCATGTCCCGTCGAATGTATTTGAGGTGGGTTTCCAATTCGGTAACACGAGGTTCCATATCAACTTCTCCAGTGGTCTTGGCGTTGCTTTTGAACTCGGACTTGGGGTTCGCGCGACTTTCGGCGAGAGGGCCAACCGGACTCACTGGCATTCTGGCTTCAAGGCTCTGCATGGAAAAATCCAACAGCGGCTGTTTCGGATAGAAGCCAGTAACCTTTTCCATCTGTCGAGCTGTTAAAAAAACTCGGGGTGTATCGACTCATTACATGCACGTCCTTGTGTTATTGGGATGATTGATACCGCCGACACACGGTGAACCAATGGCCGAGCTTGGTCAATTAAGCCGATTCCTCTTGTTTTGTAAGAAAAAATACCGCTGTGTAAGACGCCTCGTCCGGTCGCTTGAATTAATTGTCATTCTTGCGGCTTTTTTAGGTGCCGCTGCGGTCAAGATGTTTCAACCGATTCAATTCAGGGAGTGACGCTATGAGTGAACGCCGGGCACTGTTGATTCTGCATGGCAAGCAGGCACTCAACGAGGCGGTTCGCGCCGCAGTCGAGGACAAACGCAAGCAAGGCTGGGAATTGGCAGTGCGTCTGACGTGGGAGGCAGGCGATGCCCAACGATGGGTGGAGCAAGCGCTGGCGGATGGCTATCGGCAGATCATTGCCGGTGGCGGAGACGGCACTTTGCGCGATATCGCCGAAGCTCTCGCGGCGCATCCGGGGAAAGCCAGTCTGGTACTTTTGCCCTTGGGGACTGCCAACGATTTTTCCCGCGCAGCGGGAATCCCGCTGGAGCCGGCCGAGGCGCTTGAGCTTCTCGATGTACCCGCGCGTGATATTGATCTGGGTGAAGTGGGCGGGCAGATTTTTCTCAACATGGCCACCGGTGGTTTTGGCAGTCAGGTCACGGCCAATACTTCAGAGGATCTGAAGAAAGTGCTGGGCGGTGCGGCCTATCTGTTCACCGGTCTGTCACGATTCAGCGAGTTGCATGCCGCATATGGCGAGTTGCAGGGGCCGGACTTTCACTGGAGCGGTGAGTTGCTGGCATTGGGGATCGGTAATGGTCGTCAGGCGGGAGGCGGGCATGTGCTGTGTCCGCAGGCACTGGCCGACGACGGATTACTGGATGTCAGCATCTTGCCAGCGCCACAGGAGCTGGTCGGCACGTTGAAGAGTCTGCTGAGCGACGGTTTTGGCATCGACAACATGTTTGTGCGAACCCGTTTGCCGTGGGTCGAAATCAAGGTCGCCGAGGGGCTGTACATTAATCTTGATGGTGAACCGCTGGAAGGCGAAAACATGCGATTCGAGGTAAGGCCTGCGGCGTTGCAGGTGCACCTGCCGAAGGACTCGCCTCTGTTGACCGTCAAGCAGCCTCTCAGTCGTCCAGACTGATGATCTGTTCGCGCACGGCGAACAGCACCAGGCCTGCCACATCGTAGATTTGCAGACGCTTCATGATTTGCGAGCGGTGGGTCTCGACGGTCTTGATGCTCAAGCCCAGGCCGTTGGCAATTTCCCGGGTCGATTTGCCCCGCACGATCAAGCGCAGGATTTCCAACTGTCGGGCGGTCAGATTGTGCGAGTCGGCGATTTCCGGCTGTTGCTTCTGATTGCGGGTCAGCGCCTGGGTGATCACGGTGTGGGCGATGGCCGGACTCAAGTAACGCTCGTTGTTGCGCAAGGCTTCCAGCGCGTGCTCGAGTTCGGTGGCGGTGGTGTCCTTGAGCAGATAACCGTGGGCGCCGGACTCCAGCGCCTGCATGATCAGCGCGGGGTCCGTGTGCATCGACAGGATCAGCACTTTGCTCTGCGGACGCACCCGCTTGAGCCGCTGCAGGGCTTCCAGGCCGCCGGTTTCTTTCATGGATATGTCCAGCAGCACGATATCGGGGCTCAGTTGCTCGACCATCTCGAGCAACTGCGAGCCGTCGTTGGCCTCGCCAATCACTGCGTAACCGGGAATATCCAGCACCAGAGCGCGCACGCCGGCCCTGATCAGCGAGTGGTCATCCACCAGAAGTAAGTTACAAGTCAACGCATAACCTTATTCGTACTGGCCCGCTCGAGTGCGCGGGGCGCCCAGGGGAAAAGTGCTTCGATTTGAGTGCCTTTGCCCGGTTCGCTAATGACGCTCAGGGTGCCACCCAATTGTTCGATCCGTTCGGCCATCCCGGCCATGCCGCGTTGTCCTTCACGACCCGGATTCGCGGCCGGAGCGAATCCCTTTCCGTCATCGCTGATCAGCAATGTCAGGCCTTTTGGCAGGCGTTGCACGCGTATCAACAGATTTCTTGCCTGCGCGTGTCGCAGGATATTGGTCACGGCCTCTTGGGTAATGCGAAAGGCAGCGACCGCCATTTCTTCCGGAATGCCGTTGAGGCGCTGCTGGCAATCGAGACTCCAGTGCACGCTGGTGTTGGTCAAAGTCTTGAGCAGGTGCGCACGCAGGCTGGCCTCAAGACCGAGGCTGGTCAGTTGACGTGGATTGAGAATGGCCGAGACATCGCGCACCTTGTTCAATGTTTCTTCTAGGGTGTCGCAAAGCGCCGTGCATTGCTCCTGCAAGTCTTCCGGCATGCGCCGTTTAAGCCAGTCGCTCTGAAGTTTGGCGGCCGTCAGCAGTTGGCCGATATCGTCGTGCAGCTCCCGGCTGAGGCGATGGCGTTCGTTTTCCTGGACTTCCAGCAGGCGGTCAGCGAGTTCTTGCGGCTGGAATTTGATCGATTTGCGCGACAGCCGATATTGCACCCAGACGCAGGCGGTGGCGGCGATGTTCAGCAGCAACAGTCCCAGGCCGATCTGTGTGGAAAAACCATAGGTCAGCAGGCTGCCAAGTGTGGCCGCGATACACAGTATGAGCGTGAACCGGCGTGCATTTTCCCGGGAGGGTGGCCATGTTGTGATCGACTTGAGGCTGGCGTACATAACGGATGGAGCCAATGGATTTTCGCTGCGGGCAGACCGGCCGGTGGCTGGCGGGTCTCTGTCTGAAAATGCTGTCAATTATGTTATTGAATTCAACGTGGTTCAGTGTACGTATTTTGACTGCCAACTTCGTAGATGTCTTTCTCTGAAGTCACTGTGCCATTAACTAGAAGGCAACTAGTGGGCGGCATAATACCACTTAAGATACCGTTGGTCGCGTTCGCTATATATGTCCAATGAGCCAGCAAATACGCCATGTTGGACGCGAGTTCCATAACTGGGGGAAATCGATTTATTGTCATCGATAGATATCGGTGTTGCCTGAAGTTGGGTTCTTTAGACACAGGCAAACCCTGAGCCCGGCTGGAAATATTCGCCTCTGTCAGGTGTGATTATTTAATTCGATTTGTCGCTGGCAGGTATGAACTGTTCAATTGCGACATTGGACGATGCGAACGGCGATCTTGTCAGCGGTGGATCACACCCTATCAGGCCTGGCGCTCCGAAAAGGACAAGAGGGGCAAGCGTTTGGCTGTGAGCGCTGGTTGGAACTCGGGTTGACCAACTTGAAAGGCGAAGGCCTCGATCAGCAAGGTTTGTTCACTGTTATCGAGGCTCAGTTGTCCGGTGTTCTGGTCGACCAGTTCAAGTTGCCAGGCCATCAGTGTGAAGCAATCCTTCAATGCATCCAGGGCCTGTTGGTGCAGGTCGACGTGGTCCTGAGCCAGATTGAGCAAGCCGTAAATATGCAGGGAAAACTCGGAAATCGCTTCAAGCGCCAGGGCTTCAGCTCTGCTGGCAAGCTTGAGGAGCGTGCTGAGCATGCAGTCGATGGCGTCCTTGTCGTTGCTGATCAGTTGCAGATGACTGAGGCATTCTTCGGACTTGGCCAGGAGCGTTTCAGCTTCGACAAGAAATTCGGGGAACCGTTGCGCCCACTCTTTACGGTCGATTGGCATGCTTATCTCCACAACGTCATGTCTGATGAGGGAATGCCGTGTGTGACGACGATCGTGAATCGTCGGGAGATCGCGCCCAGACGTGCAGGTACACAGGCTGAGAGGTTCCAGAGGGTTTGTTTCCGCTGAACTGCGATCGCACACAATAGCCTGACTCCGTTCATGCAATGAGAATGGCGTCACATTAATGGCTATTGGATATTGCGAATATCAGGTTGGGCCTGATTGTTACTAGGGGAATCCCTTAGGCGCGGGAACCTACCGTGCAAACCGAGGTCGCGCCGCGAAGACTTTAGCAGATGAAAAACACGGAGCCAGTAAAGCATGATGTTAATGTGACATCAATGCCCTGATGTGGCATTTTGATAGTGATTTCTGCGGGGATCAAGATTCAGCATTTACAGCCGATAACACCTCTTAGTGAATTCATCAGAACAAGCCCAGGAGTCATTGATGGCCGGCATTCTCGACACGGTAGACCAACGCACGCAACTGGTGGGTGAGAATCGCCTGGAAATTCTCATGTTCCGCCTGGCCGGACGGCAATTGTTCGCGATCAACGTGTTTAAGGTTCAGGAGGTTCTGCAACTGCCAAAGTTGACCCTCATGCCTCAGCGTCACCCGTTTGTCTGCGGTGTGGTCAATCTGCGCGGGCAGACCTTGCCGGTGATCGACCTTTCGCAAGCGATCGGCATGCGTCCACTGGTACCCGGTCCGAACAGCACCATCATCGTCACTGAGTACAACCGCTCGGTGCAGGCCTTCCTCGTCGGTGGTGTGGATCGCATCGTCAACATGAACTGGGAAGCCATTCTACCGCCGCCAACCAGTGCTGGCCGCCAGCACTATCTGACCGCGATCAGCAAAGTTGACGATCAGTTGGTGGAAATCATCGACGTCGAAAAAGTGCTCGCCGAAATCGTTCCGTACAACGCCAAGGTATCGCGCGACAAGCTCGATGATCCGGTGCTGGAACGTGCCCGGGGCCGAGAAGTGCTGCTGGTGGACGACTCCAACGTGGCACTCTCGCAATTGCGTGACACGCTTGGCCAGCTCGGCGTGAAAATGCACATTGCCAGCGATGGCCTGAAGGCGCTGAACATGCTCAAGGCCTGGGCCGACACCGGCGTGAACATGACCGACAAACTGCTGATGGTGTTCACCGACGCGGAAATGCCGGAGATGGACGGCTATCGCCTGACCACCGAAATCCGCAACGATCCACGCCTGCGTGGGCTGTACGTGGTGTTGCACACCTCGCTGTCCGGCAGTTTCAACGACTCTATGGTGAAGAAGGTCGGCTGCGACAATTTCCTCTCCAAGTTCCAGCCGGACAAACTGGTCGATGTGGTTCGCCAGCGTCTGATGCTCGATGAAGTGCCGGCCTGATAGCCCTGCTCAAAGGCTGACTTCATGTCAGCCTTTGATTCGTTGATGAAGCTCGTATAGGGTGGCGTTTTTTACCCATCAGGGAGCTGGCCATGCTGCGTCTGAGCGCGCTTTATCGTTACCCGTTGAAATCCGGCAAAGGCGAGGTTCTGCAAGGGATCAGCCTGGACAAGCTGGGGCTTGAGGGTGATCGACGCTGGATGCTGGTGGACGAAGCCAGCGGGCGTTTCCTGACTCAGCGCGCAGAAGCGAAGATGAGCCAGTTGTCGGCACTGTGGAATGCCCACGGCGGACTGACGCTCAGCGCACCTTCGCATGCGTCGATTGAAATCGCCGTGCCGGACAGCGGTGCCGAACTGCGTGGTGTGACCATTTGGCGTGACACCTTGCGGGTGCCGGACGCTGGCGATGACGCAGCGAAGTGGGTCAGTGATTTCATCGGTAAGCCGACCCGTCTGGTGCAGGTGCCTGTGGATCGTGCGCGTACGACGCAGGCTGGTTACGGCAAGGAGGACGATCAGGTCGCATTCGCCGATGGTTTTCCGTTGTTGCTGATCGGTGAAGCGTCGCTGCAGCACCTGGCGCAACAGGTCGGACGGCCGCTGGAAATGCTGCGTTTCCGGCCGAATCTGGTCATTGAAGGCAGCGACGCGTATGCCGAAGACAGTTGGAAGCGTATTCGTATTGGCGATGTCGAGTTCCGCGTAGTCAAGTCGTGCTCACGCTGCATCCTCACCACCATCGACCCGCAAACGGGCGAGCGCAGCGCTGATCGCGAACCGCTGGCGACGCTGCAAAAGACTCGCGCGCAGGCCGATGGCGCGATGTTCGGGCAGAATCTGGTGAATGACAGCAATGGTCGTCTTGAGGTCGGGATGCCGGTGGAAATTCTCGAGTAACCCAACCCTGAAATGAAAAATGCCCGTGTCTTTGGACACGGGCATTTTTATTACGCCGGGGGAAAGCCGTGGACTCAGCCGCGGTATTCGCACAGGTAAGCGGTGTCGACTGCGACTTTCAGCTGGAACTTGCTGTTGGCCGGTACGTTGAACTGGCTGCCGGCGGCGAAGGTTTCCCAATCGTTGCTGTCGGGCAATTTGACGCTCAGTGCGCCGGAAACAACGTGCATGATTTCACGCTGGGCCGTGCCGAATTCGTATTCGCCCGGAGCCATGACGCCGATGGTCGCCGGACCTTCAGCAGTGCCAAAGGCGATCGACTTGACGGTACCGTCGAAGTACTCGTTGACTTTAAACATGGGCGATTCCTCGAAAAGGGCTAAAAAGTGGGGCGGCCAGTATGCACAAGGCCATTAACGCCGTCACGCCCCTAAAGCGGCAGAACCAGCGGCAGCAAGCGTGCGGTATTGCGCGCATCCTCCAGCGCCCGATGTTGCTGACCGCTGAACTGCATGCCGGCCAGTTGCAGCGCGCCGTTGAGCCCCAATGGCCGTTCCAGGCGCCGGGCCTTGGCGAAGCGTTGCTTGAGGTTCATATGCGGCACCCGGCTCAAGGCGCTGTCAAGTTGTAGCCGCTGCCATTCCTGCAATAACTGTTTGCGGTCGTAATCGCCCCAACTCGCCCAGCCTTCAAGACGTGTCTGATGCTGACCAAGCCAGCGCTCGAACGCTGGCCAGACCTCCGTCAAAGGCTGCGCCGTGTCGATATTGGCCTGGGTGATGTGCGTGAGTTCACGACAAAACGGCGTCAGCAATGGCCGACGTGTGGGTTTGACGAAACGCTGAAAGTGATCCTGTTCGCGCCCCGCACGATCGACCAGCGTGGCGCCGATTTCGATGATTTCCATTTCCGTAACCGGCCAGCCACCCTCGTCGGTGGTGGCTTCCAGATCAATGACCAGCCAATGGGGCATCGCAGGCTTCCTGATTTCCGCGTCCTGATAGATCAGAGCGTAGTCAAACCCTGCGTTTGCGCCTGGCGACTCACTCTACCTGCAACAGAACCTGACGATTTTTTACCTGATCGCCGACCTTGACCTGCACCCGCTTGAGCACGCCGTCGATGCCGGCCTTGAGCGGGTGCTCCATTTTCATTGCCTCCAGCACCACCAGCAATTGACCCTTGCTGACCGCGCTGCCTTCGCTGACCAGTACGTCGACGATGGCGCCATCCATCGGCGCCTTCAAGGTGCCGGAGCTGACGCTGGTCTGACTGCCGATCACGGCATGAGTTCGATCCTCCAGGCGCAGGCTGCCGGGATGGGTGAACAGCCAGAGTTGCCCGACATCGAGGCGATAGGCGTGACGTTGGCGCAGGCCGTCGATTTCCAGCGTGACCGATTTTTCGCTGTGATTAATCAGTTTCAGTTCAAGGGAGCGTTCCGCGGTTTGCACCTGAATCACCTCTCCCGCGAGCTTGAGCAGTTGCACGGTCCAGTTCTGCTCATCGAGGCCAAGCCGATAGTGCAGCGGTACATTGGCGTTGTTGCGCCAATGGCTCAAGGGCGCTCGGTGCTGTCGAGCGGACGCCTGGTAAAACAGCACAGCGGCAATGGCAAGTTCTTCGGCACTCGGTGTGTAAGGGTGCAGGCTTGGGTGATCGCTGAAGTGCCGAGGAATGAATCCGGTACTGAATTCGCCGCTGATGAACTGCGGATGTTGCAGCAGGTTGTCGAGTAATCGCTGATTGCTTTGCACGCCCAGCAAGACGCTATCCTGCACCGCACGCAGCAGTTTGCGCCGCGCCTCTTCACGGGTAGCGCCGTGAGCGATCAGTTTGCCGAGCATCGGGTCATAGAACGGGCTGACCGATTGCCCTTCGAACAGGCCGTGATCGATTCGTGCGCCGTGCTCAAGCGCCGGTTCCCATGCTTCGATGCGGCCGGTTTGCGGGAGAAAATCTTGCGTCGGATCTTCGGCGTACAGCCGTACTTCCATCGCATGACCATGGAGTTGCACTTGCTCCTGGATCAACGGCAGCGGCTGCCCCTCGGCGACCGATAATTGCCAGGCGACCAGATCCAGCCCCGTGATCAATTCAGTCACCGGATGTTCCACTTGCAAGCGGGTGTTCATCTCCAGAAAGTAGAACTGCCCGCGCGCGTCGAGCAGGAACTCCACAGTGCCGGCGCCGACGTAACTCACCGCGCGCCCAGCCTTGAGCGCCGCTTCGCCCATGGCCTGGCGCAACTCGGCGGTCATGACCGGGCAGGGCGCTTCTTCAATGACTTTTTGATGGCGCCGCTGGATTGAGCAGTCGCGTTCGCCAAGGTAGATCAGGTGGCCGTGGTGATCGCCAAACAGTTGCACCTCGACATGTCGCGGTTCGATCAGTGCTTGTTCGAGGATCAATTCGTCGCTGCCAAATCCATTGAGGGCTTCAGAGCGGGCGGTACGCAGTTGTGCAGGCAGCTCGTCAGCGTTGTGCACAAGACGCATACCGCGCCCGCCGCCGCCGGCGCTTGCCTTGATCATCAGCGGGTATCCGATGCGTTCGGCTTCGCGCAGCAACGTTGCATCGTCCTGTTCTGCACCTTGATAACCGGCAATGCACGGTACGCCGGCATCGAGCATGGCGAGTTTCGACAGGCGCTTGCTGCCCATCAATTCGATGGCGTCGGCGCTCGGACCGATGAAGATCAGCCCGGCCTGTTCGCAGGTTCGGGCGAATTCGGCGTTTTCCGAGAGGAAACCGTAGCCGGGGTGGATTGCATCGGCCCCGCTGCGGCGAGCCGCGTCGAGGATGGCGGGGATGTTCAGATACGACTGCTGCACCGGCGCCGGGCCGATGTGCACGGCTTGATCGGCCATTTGCACGTGCAGTGCATCGGCGTCGGCATCGCTGTAGACGGCGACGGTGCGATAGCCGAGGGCTTGGGCGGTGCGCTGGATACGGCAGGCGATTTCACCGCGGTTGGCGATCAGGATTTTGTGGATGGCGGGCATGGGCTGTTCCCTCGAAAGTTGCGGTGTATGTGCTGGCCTCTTCGCGGGCAAGCCCGCTCCCACAGGGTCAGGTGGCCCACCCGGGTTTGCGTTTTTGCATGAACGCCATGGTTCCTTCGATTCCCTCGGCACCCGTCACCGCGTCGCTGAACCACTGCGCCGCCTCATCCAGCAGCTCACTCGATGGCTGCCCGGCACTGGCCAGCAGCAGTTGTTTGGTCATGGCATTCGCCTCTGGTGCACAGCACAAAACATGTTGCAGCACCTCATCCAACCGCTCGGCCAACGCTTGTGCATCCTGCTCGACAAAATGCACCAGCCCCAACCGCCGAGCCTGATGGCCGTCGAAACGCGCAGCGGTGAGGGCCAGTCGTCTGGTTTCAGTCAGGCCGATGCGTTGCACCACAAACGGGGCGATCTGCGCCGGTAACAGACCGAGACTGGTTTCCGGTAAGCCGAACTGCGCTTTGTGGTCGGCAATTGCGATGTCGCTTACGCAGGCAAGACCGAATCCGCCGCCCATGACCGCGCCTTGCAATACGCAGATCAGCACTTGCCGCGCGTGCTGAGCTTCTTCGAGCAGCGCGCCGAACGTCCGGTTCAAATCACGGTAAGCGTCGGCTCCCTGGGCGCGGGCACTGGCCATGTCCTTGATGTCGCCGCCGGCACAGAAATGTCCGCCGCTACCGCTGAGCACCAGGGCCCGAACAGTCCGGTCATCGTGAACGGCCGCCAACACGGCGCGCAATTCGGTGACCATCTGCAGGCTCATCGCATTGCGGCTGTCCGGGCGATTGAGGGTGATGTGCAGTACGCCGCCATGCAGCTCCAGCAGCAGCGTCTGGCAAGCGGGCAGGGTGCTCATTTCTTTTTCCCCGGCAAAATACCCATCAGTTTGCAGATGATCCCCAGCATGATTTCGTCGGCGCCGCCGCCAATGGACACCAGTCGCACATCGCGATAGGCGCGGGCCACCGGGTTGTCCCACATGAAACCCATGCCGCCCCAATATTGCAGGCAACTGTCGCTGACTTCGCGACCAAGGCGCCCGGCCTTCAGCTTGGCCATCGAAGCGAGGCGGGTGACGTCCTGGCCTTTGATGTACTGCTCGGTGGCCTGATAGACCAGCGCTCGCAGGCATTCGATTTCGGTCTGCAGTTCGGCGAGGCGGAAGTGGATCACCTGATTGTCGATCAGTGCACTGCCGAAGGTCTTGCGCTCCTTGCAATACTCAATGGTGCTGTCGATGCAGTATTCCAGGCCCTTGATCATGTTCGCCGCACCGAACAGACGTTCCTCCTGAAACTGCAGCATCTGCATCATGAAGCCTGCGCCTTCGTGACCGATGCGATTGCGCTGCGGCACGCGCACGTCGTCGAAAAACACTTGGGCGGTTTCCGAACTGCGCATGCCGAGCTTGTCCAGATGCGAACTGAGGCTGATCCCGGGCGTGTTCATCGGCACCATGATCAGTGACTTGTTGATGTGCGGCTTGTCGTCCGAAGTGTTGGCCAGCAGGCAGATGAAATCGGCGCTCGGCGAGTTGGTAATCCACATTTTGCTGCCGTTGATCACGTAGTCGTCGCCATCCTTGCGCGCGCTGGTCTTGAGCCCGGCAACGTCAGAGCCGGCACCGACTTCGGAAACTCCGATACAGCCGACCTGCTCGCCGGTGATCGCCGGACGGAGGAATTCTTCGCGCAGTTCATCGGAGCCGAAGCGCGCCAGCGCCGGGGTACACATGTCGGTCTGCACGCCGATCGACATCGGAATGCCGCCGCAGTGAATGGTGCCGAACTCTTCGGCCGCGACAATCGAATAGCTGTAATCGAGGCCCATGCCGCCGAATTTTTCCGGTTTGGAAATCCCTAGCAAACCGAGTTCGCCAGCCTTGCGGAAAATCTCGTGGATCGGAAAGCGTCCGGCCTTTTCCCATTCCTCGACGTGCGGATTGATCTCATGGTCGACGAACTGGCGGACGGTGCGGCGCAGCGCTTCGTGTTCCGGGGTGAAGATCATTTTTATTGTTCTCCGTAAGATCCGTGGCGGTCAGAACCGGCTGACGCCGAAGCTGTTGGGTTGCAGTGCGCGAATGTCCGCTTCGTGACAGATATCCAGCAGGTAGCCGAGCAGGGTGCGCGTGTCGCGTGGATCGATCAGCCCGTCGTCCCACAGGTTGGCGCTGCCATACAGCGCGGTGGATTGGCTGTCGAGTTTCTGCGCGGTGACCTGTTCGAGCATGTCGAGCATTTTTGGATCAGGCACCAACCCGTCCTTGAGCTGTTTGGCTTCGGTGACGATGCGCAGCACCTTGCCGGCCTGGGCGCCACCCATCACCGCCGTACGGCTGTTGGGCCAGGCGAAGATGAACCGTGGATCGAGACCGCGTCCGCACATCGCGTAGTTGCCGGCGCCGTAGGAGCCGCCGACGACAATCGTCAGTTTAGGCACCCGTGCGTTGGCCACCGCTTGAATCAGTTTCGAGCCGTGTTTGATAACGCCTTGCTGCTCGGATTCGGTACCGACCATGAAGCCGGTAGTGTTGTGGAAAAACAGCAGCGGCGTCTGGCTCTGGTCGCACAGCTGGATGAACTGCGCAGCCTTGCTCGCGCCGTTGGGGGTGATCGGGCCGTTGTTGCCGATGAAGCCGCAGGCGCGGCCCTGGATTTTCAACTGGCCGCAAATGGTTTGCTGATCGAACTCACACTTGAATTCGAGGAACTCTGATTCATCGGCGATGCGCGCGATGATTTCGCGCACGTCATAAGGCTTCTTCGGATCGTCCGGGATCAACCCCAGCAGTTCGTCGATGGGGTAGAGCGGCTCCTTGTACTGCGGTTCCGGCAGCCACGGCAGTTGTTCATTCCACGGCAACATGCGCAGGATTTCGCGAACCTGACGGACACCGTCGGCATCGTTCTCGGCCAGGTATTCGGCAGTGCCGGCGACCTGTGCGTGCATCTCGGCGCCGCCCAGTTCTTCATCGGTGGCCACTTCACCGGTCGCCGCTTTGAGCAGCGGAGGGCCGGCGAGAAACAGCTTGGCTTTGCCGCGCACCACCACCACGTAATCCGACAGCCCCGGTTGATAAGCGCCACCCGCCGTGGCCGAACCGTGAACCACGGTAATCTGCGGCAAGCCCATCGCCGACATGCGCGCCTGATTGGCAAAGCTGCGCGCGCCTTCGACGAAAATCTCCGCCGCGTAATTGAGATTGGCGCCGCCGCTTTCGGCCAGGGTGATCACCGGTAGTTTGTTTTCCTGGGCGATCTGTTGCAGGCGCAGGGATTTTTTCAGGCCGCTGGGCGAGATCGTCCCGCCCTTGATCGCGCTGTTGTTCGCCACCACCATCGCGCGAATGCCCGACACGTAACCGATGCCGGCAATCAGCCCGCCACCGGCCGCGCTGCCGTCCTTGTCATCGTGCAGTTTGTAACCGGCGAGGCTGGCCAGTTCGAGGAACGGCGCGCCGGGGTCGAGCAGCAGGTTCAGGCGTTCGCGCGGCAGCAATTGCCCGCGCTTGTCGAATTTCGCCTTGGCTTCAGCGGCCTTGTTCAGCAAGTTCTGTTCGAGTTGTTGCACTTGCTCGATGGCCGTAAGCATCGCCGCACGGTTGCGGGCGAATGCTTCGCTGTGCGGATCGAGTTGGGACTGGATCTGCGCCATGGCTTACTCCTTGTCCTTGAGTACGTCCGGAAGGTACGCCCGGTGGAACCCGTTGTACGACTCGCTGTGCGTCGCCTTGTGCAACGGCCATGCCCGACTGCCGAGACTGGCGGCGCCGTCGATTTTCAGCGTGCTGCCACTGATGAATGCCGCTGCCGGACTGAGCAGAAACACAATCGCCGCGCTGACTTCCGACTCGGTGCCGATGCGTTTGAGCGGCACATGTTCGCGCAGGGTCGGGATCACCGCTTTGAACGCGCCTTCGTAGGTGTCCATGCCGCTGGACGCAATCCAGCCCGGCGCAACCGCGTTGACTCGCACCCCGGCATAACCCCACTCGAACGCTGCGGTCTTGGTGAAGTTGTCCATGCCCGACCGTGCCGCGCCGGAATGGCCCATGCCGGGCATGCCGCCCCACATGTCGGCGAGCATGTTGACGATGTTGCCGCCGTGCTTGCTCATCGACTGGTTGAACACTTCCCGCGCCATCAGGAAACCGCCGACCAGATTGGTGCGCAGCACGGTTTCGAAACCTTTCTGATTGATAGAAGCCAGCGGCGACGGGTATTGGCCACCGGCGTTGTTGACCAGTCCGTGGATCGGCCCATGTTCTGAGATCAACTCGGTGACCAGCAGTTTGACGGCTTCTTCATCGCGGATATCGCACGCTTTCCAGTGCGCGCGACCACCGTCGTCGGCGATCTCGGCAGCGACCTTTTGCAGCTTTTCCGGCTTGCGCCCGACCAGCAGCACATTGGCGCCGAGGGCTGCGAGCTCATGGGCGGTGCAGCGACCGATGCCGCTGCCGCCACCGGTGACGATGATGGTTTGGCCGCTGAACAGATCGGCTGTGAAAATCGACGCGTAAGCCATGCAAACAATCCTCTAGTCGAACTGCTCGGCGATGCTCTGTGGCACCGGGATCTGGATTTCCAACAGTTGCTGGGCGAAGGCTTTGCCTTGTGGATCGATGCGCAGACTGGCCACGCCACCGCCGCCGAGGGCGTTTTCCAGGAGAAAATTCAGGCTGTGGGTGCCGGGCAAATACCAGCGTTCGACCCGACCGTGAATCGGGTCGAGGACATGGCTCATCCAGTCGACGATGACCGCCGGGGTCAACGCTTCGGCGATCCACGGCAGGTATTCGGGCCGGCGTGGCAGGACGCCAATGTTGCTGTGGTTGCCCTTGTCACCGGAACGCGCCACGGCCAGTTTCACCAGCGCAACACTGGCGTCGGCGCGGCCTTGAGGTTTGGGGGGTTGATCGGCGATTGGCAGATCGTGGCTGTCGAGTGCGGTCAGTGAGGGCAGGGCGCATGGGTGTTTTTCACCGGCCATTTCGACGTGCAGCGCGCAGGCACTTTTGTCGATCAGGAACGAAAACAGCCGGATCACCGGATAGACCGTCGGCCGTCCGCCGACGATGCCGGTCAGCCCCGGGGCCATGCCGGTCGCGGCCTGGGCGATTTCCCGGGAGAACACAATCAGCGCCTGTTTGTGCGGATGGCGCACCGCAATTTTTATCACCACTTCGCGGCTGTCGCGCCGCTGGCCGTGGGGGCCGTAAGTGGCTTCGCTGCCCAGAAGTTCAATGTGGGTTTCGCTATAAGGCACCCAGCCTCGTTGACTGAACATCTCGGCGGTCTTGTCGATGATCGCCTGGCTGACGCGTTGTGCTTTTTCCACCGCGTCGATGCCGGCGATCAGGCAACTGGCGGTGCAGCGGAAGCCGTCCGGCCAGGTGGCGCTGACTTTGTATTTGTCGCTGGCAGGCAGACCTTTGGCGCCGTGCACATGCACTGCGTTTCTACCTTGTTGCTGAAGTTTGACCTGACTGAAATCGCAGACCACATCGGGCAACAGATAGGCCTGCGGATCACCGATTTCATAAAGCATCTGCTCGCCAACGGTCAGCGGCGTGACCAGTCCGCCGGAGCCTTCGGGTTTGCTGACGATGAATTGGCTGTCGGCGCTGACTTCTACGATCGGGAAACCGATGTGCTCGTAATCCGGCACGTCGCGCCAGTCGGTGAAGTTGCCGCCGGTGCATTGCGCGCCGCATTCGATGATGTGTCCGGCCAGCGCGGCCTGGGCGAGTTTGTCGTAGTCGTGCCACGACCAGCCGAATTCATGCACCAGCGCTGCGCTGACCACGGCGCTGTCGACTACCCGGCCGGTAATGACGATATCGGCGCCCAGTCGCAGGGCTTCGACGATGCCAGGGGCACCGAGGTAGGCGTTGGTCGATACGCACATCGGTGGCAGAGGGGCGCCGGTGAACATTTCGCTGATGCCGGTGAGTTGTTTGAATTGCGGTTGCAAGTCATCGCCCAGCAGGACGGCGATTTTCAGTTCGACGCCGGCCTTGTCGCACGCCGCTCGCAGCGCCGTAGCGCAAGCCTGAGGGTTGACCCCGCCAGCATTGCTGATGACGCGGATTTTCTGCTCGGCCAACTGTGGCAGCAGCGGCGTCAGCACGTCGACGAAGTCACCGGCGAACCCGGCCTGCGGGTCTTTCATGCGTGCGCCGGCCATGATCGACATGGTGATTTCGGCCAGGTAATCGAACACCAGGTAATCCAGGCATCCTCCCGCCACAAGCTGCGCGGCGGCGGTTGACGTGTCACCCCAGAAGGCACTGGCGCATCCGATGCGAACGGTTGTGGGCATTTTTGTCTCCGACTCAGGAACCTGCGACAGAAGTGTCTGGAGGCTACCAAGCAAGCGCTTGGTTTGTAAACAACTGAAACTATCTTCTACCCAAGCGCTTGCTTGGTCGCCGTCGGCGGCTTAAATTGCGCGCAACCCTGCGGTTTCAGGGGGCAACAGACTGATCGACTGTAGGAGAGAACGGGTGGACGAGCAAAAAGCCCTGAGGGTCATGCGCGAACTGGTCGACGACGGCCAGTTGACCGACCCGGACAGCGCCCGTGGCAAATTGCTGCAAGTGGCGGCTCACCTGTTCCGCAACAAAGGCTATGAGCGCACCACCGTGCGCGATCTGGCCGGCGCGGTGGGCATTCAGTCGGGGAGCATTTTTCATCACTTCAAAAGCAAGGATGAAATCCTGCGCGCGGTGATGGAAGAAACCATCCGTTACAACACTGCCTTGATGCGCGCAGCGCTCGCCGACGCGAGCAATGTCCGCGAGCGGGTGTTGGCGCTGATTCGCTGCGAATTGCAGTCGATCATGGGCGGCAGCGGCGAAGCCATGGCGGTGCTGGTCTACGAATGGCGCTCGTTGTCCGAAGAGGGCCAGGCCAAAGTTCTCGCGTTGCGCGATGTTTATGAAGACATCTGGCTGCAAGTGCTGGGCGAGGCCAAGGACGCCGGATTTATTCGCGGCGACGTCTTTATTACCCGACGTTTCCTCACTGGTGCATTGTCCTGGACCACCACTTGGTTCCGTGCCGGCGGCAGTTTGAGCCTGGATCAGTTGGCCGATGAGGCGCTGATTCTGGTTCTTGAAGAGCGTTGAAGCACTTTCTATCGGGTCGGGAAACTGGCTAACTGGGCGAAACCGCCTAGCTTGAATGCATTGATCGGTACTTTTTCGGGGAGTGGGGTGTTTTGAAGTCTTCGCCAATTCGGACGGCCGCGGGGTTTTTGCTCGCAGCGCTGGCTGCAATATGGGTAATGCCCACACAGGCAGCGCAATTGGTGCGGGTGGGCGCGGCGCATTTTCCGCCCTACACCGTTCGCCCGGAAAACGGTGCCGACACCGGTCTCTTGCCACAATTGGTCGAGGCGTTGAATCGCCTGCAAAGCGACTATCAGTTCGTGCTGGTACCGACTTCGATTCCCCGGCGTTTCGGTGATTTCAAGCAGGGACGGATCGATATGGCGATCTTCGAAAACCCGGAGTGGGGCTGGAAGGAGATTCCCCACACCGACGTCGACATGGGGCTGGAGGACGCTGAAATTTTCGTCGCACAACGGGAAGAAGGGCGCAAGGAGAGCTATTTTGCCGATCTCACCGGCAAGCGTCTGGCCTTGTTCAGTGGTTATCACTACGAGTTCGCCAACTTCAATGCTGATCCAAAATTCCTTGCCCAGAACTTCAAGGCAACACTGACCTATTCCCACGACAGCAACCTGTTGATGGTGCTGCGCGGGCGCGCGGATATCGCGCTGGTGACCCGCTCCTATCTGAGTGATTACCTGCTGCGCAACGAAAAGGTGCGCGATGAGTTGCTGGTGTCGCAGCGAATCGATCAGGTCTACCACCACTACGCAATTCTTCGTCCAACCGCACCAATAACCGGTGATGCGTTCGGCAAACTGCTGAAAGGTTTGCGCGACAACGGTGAGATGCTGAAAATCTTCGATCCGTACCGGATTGCGGTAGTGCCGGTGCCCCATCACTGAAGCACTGATTGCTGCCCAAGCCTAAATTTCTCCGCTCGGCTCACGTCCCATCGTTGAACTGTCGACGATTATCGTGAGCCCGACCCATGTCCAATCTGAATGACCTGACTGCCCTGGCCTTGCCTTCGGGCAGCCAATTGGTAGCCGATGCAACCGAAAGCCGTCTGAGCCTGAGCCTGGATGGGCAACCATTGATTCGCCTGCGACTGGATCGTGAGGCCAAAGGGCCGATCCAGATCGATGAGCGTTTTGCCCTGCCGCCTGGCCAGGCGCTATGGGCTGCCTGTTACTGGCTGTTTGCGCGGGACCCGGAGTGCCAGCAATTGACCTGGCAACTCGATCAGCCACCGACCGAAGCTTTACTCAGTGGTTTGTTGGTAAACACCGATGTGCCCGGTGAATACCGCTGCGATCGCACGCTGTTCTGGCAACTGCCGCAACCTTGGCTCGGCGCGTCGCTCACTGGCAGCTATCCGCAGCAAATGGTCATCAGCGGTGGCAAGCGCCATCCGTTGCGACCGGTGAAGCCGCGCGGTGAGGTTTACCGGCGTTTTGATGCTCGTCTTGGCGCATGGATTTCCCTGCGCACGGTTGAGATCGATGAAGACCTGCCGCGTTTCAATCGCTGGCAGAACAGTCCGCGGGTGGCCAGTTTCTGGCAGGAAGAGGGCAGCATTGAAAAGCATCGCGAGTACCTGAGCAAACTCGACGCCGATCCGCATGCGCTGACCTTGATCGGCTGTTTCGATGATCAGCCGTTTGCCTATTTCGAAGCTTATTGGGCCAAGGAAGATCGCATCGCACCGTTCTACGAAGCCGACAACTACGACCGTGGCATTCACATGCTGGTAGGGGAGGAGGATCACCGCGGTCCGCACAAAGTAGCGAGTTGGTTATCGGCGCTGGTGCACTACCTGTTTCTGGATGACCCGCGCACGCAGCGCGTGGTTGCCGAGCCGCGTGCCGACAACGCGAAGATGATCGGCCACATGCAGAATCAGTGCTTCCATTGCGAGAAAGAGTTCGACTTCCCGCACAAGCGCGCGGCCCTGATGATCTTGGGGCGTGAGCGGTTTTTTGATCGCTGCAAATTGGCTTGAAGCAAAAGATCGCAGCCTTCGGCAACTCCTGCACGGGTATCGCGTTAACCCTGTAGAAGTTGCCGAAGGCTGCGATCTTTTTTGTGCGGACAACTCGGTTTCAGCGACGACCCACAGCCACCGCATCCCGACGACTGCCCGACACCTTGCGGCAGTGCACCAGAGCATCACGAATCATGAAGTTGACCAGGGTCGGCGAGACGCCGAGTTCCTTGGCGATGTCCTTTTGCGGCACGCCGTGCAGGCGGTACATCTCGAATGCATAGCGAGTGCGGCTGGGCAGCTCGGTCAGTGCATCGGCAATGTTTTCCAGGGTCGAGAAGTTGATGTGCGAGGTTTCCGGCGAAGCACCTTGAATGACCACGTTCAGCCCTTCCTCTTCAGGGCCGGAATACTTCTGCTCCAGCGCCTGTTTGCGGTAGTGATCGATGGCGAGGTTGCGCACGATCTGGAACAGATAACTCAGTTGAGCCTTGATCGACGACGTGATCGGTGGTGCTGATTGCAGTCGGAAAAACGCATCCTGCACGACATCCTCGGCACGCGAGCGGCAGCCGGTAATGCGCGCTGCAATCTTGACCAGAATCAGTCGGTTGTCGACAAAAGCCTGGAGTAGCGGTGAATCGCACCTGCTTGTGGATACTTGTTCCGTCATGGAAATCACCTTGCTGCCAATTGGTTCGTGGGACGCCGGGGAGAGGAGGGGCGCCCTACACATCGAGCGACAAATTATGTTGAATGATAATGATTGTCAAATGAGAAAGAGAAGTAATGCTCTGAATTATTGCGATCTGAGAACTGCGACACGCCGCCGCACCCCGGCCCCATTGACGATCCAGCCTGCCGACTAATTATTTCAAGACGTCATCCGTTCTCATTGGTGAATGGTTCCGGATAAAGAGTCCCGGCCAGACAGCATTCCCATGCCTTGCGCGGTCGGCGTAGACCGCGTCCTGCATGCCCTCGAAGGGCGTGACGCAGCAACCCGATTCCACTAGCAAGCCGAATTCAGGCAGGAAACCTCATGACCGACGCGTTCGAACTCCCCAGCACCCTGGTCCAAGCCCTCAAGCGCCGCGCGGCCCTGACGCCGGATCGACTGGCCTTGCGTTTTCTCGCTGAAAACGAAGAGCAGGCTGTGGTGCTCAGCTATCGCGAACTGGATCAGCGCGCGCGCACCATTGCTGCCGCGTTGCAGGCCGAGGCCGAGTTCGGTGATCGCGCGGTGCTGTTGTTTCCCAGCGGTCCGGATTACGTCGCGGCATTTTTCGGTTGCCTGTATGCGGGCGTGATCGCGGTGCCGGCCTATCCGCCGGAGTCCGCCCGCCGTCATCACCAGGAGCGTCTGCTGTCGATCATCGCCGACGCCGAACCGCGCCTGCTGCTGACCAGTGCCGACCTGCGTGAAGCGCTGCAACAGATCGAAGGTGCGCCGCCGCTGTTGTGCGTCGATACCCTCGACAGCGCATTGGCTGATCGTTGGGTCGAACCCGATCTGCCGGCAGACCACATCGCCTTTTTGCAATACACCTCTGGCTCTACTGCATTGCCCAAAGGCGTGCAGGTCAGCCATGGCAACCTGGTCGCCAACGAGTTGCTGATCCGTCACGGTTTCGGCATCGATGTGAACCCGGACGACGTCATCGTCAGTTGGCTGCCGCTGTACCACGACATGGGTTTGATCGGCGGATTACTGCAACCGATTTTCAGCGGCGTACCGTGCATCCTGATGTCGCCGGCGTACTTTCTTGGACGGCCATTGCGCTGGCTTGAGGCGATCAGCCAATACGGCGGCACCATCAGCGGCGGACCGGATTTCGCCTACCGTTTGTGCAGCGAGCGGGTCAGTGAATCGGCGCTGGAGCGTCTCGACCTGAGCCGTTGGCGTGTGGCCTATTCCGGCTCTGAGCCGATCCGTCTCGACACCCTTGAGCGCTTCGCCGAGAAGTTCGTGACCTGCGGTTTCAGCGAAGACAGTTTCATGGCCTCCTACGGTCTGGCCGAAGCGACGCTGTTCGTTGCCGGCACCCCGCGTGGCACCGGTATTCCCGCGCTGCGCGTGGATGATCAGGCGCTGGCGCAAAACCGCGCCGAGCCTGGCGATGGCAGCCCGATCATGAGTTGCGGCGTCAGCCAGCCGGAGCACGCGGTGCTGATCGTCGAACCGAACAGCCTGGTAGAACTGGCCGACAACGCCGTTGGCGAAGTCTGGGCTGCCGGGCCGAGCATCGCTCATGGTTACTGGCGCAACCCCGAGGCCAGTGCCAATACCTTCGTCCAGCACGCCGGCCGCACCTGGCTACGCACGGGCGACTTGGGCTTCATCCGCGAGGGTGAGTTGTTCATCACCGGTCGTTTAAAGGACATGCTGATCGTGCGCGGGCACAACCTGTATCCGCAGGACATCGAGAAGACTGTCGAAAACGAAGTGGAGGTGGTGCGCAAGGGCCGTGTCGCCGCGTTTGCGGTTACTCAGAACGGCGAGGAGGGAATCGGTATCGCCGCGGAAATCAGCCGCAGCGTGCAGAAAATCCTGCCGCCGGACGCATTGATCAAAGCCATCCGCCAATCGGTGGCTGAGGCATATCAAGAAGCTCCGAGTGTGGTGGTGCTGCTCAATCCGGGCGCGCTGCCAAAGACTTCCAGCGGCAAACTGCAACGTTCGGCCTGCCGCAATCGTCTGGCCGACGGAAGCCTCGACAGCTACGCATTGTTCCCGTCGACCACTTCCGAAACCCAGGATGCGACGGCATCAGCCTCCGAACTCGAAACCCTGATCGGCAAAATCTGGGCCGAACAGCTGAACGTCAAACAGGTCAACGCCGACGATCACTTCTTCCTGCTCGGCGGCAACTCGATCGCCGCCACGCAAGTGATCGCCCGCGTCCGCGAAGAGCTGGGTCTTGAACTGAATCTGCGCCTGCTCTTCGAGGCCCCGACCTTGTCCGCGTTCGCCGCTGCGGTGGCGCAACAGCAACACGACGGCGGCAGCGCCCAGGGCGAAATCTCCGTCCTGTCCCGCACCGAACCGATGCCTCAATCGCTGGCGCAGAACCGTCTGTGGATCACTTGGCAGCTCGATCCGCAGAGCAGCGCCTACAACATTCCCGGTGCCCTGCGTTTGCGCGGCGAACTGGACGAAGACGCCTTGCGCGCCAGCTTCCAGCAACTGATCGACCGCCACGAATCCCTGCGTACACGCTTCTTCGAACTCGACGGTGTGGCGCTGCAACAGGTCGACGCGACAGCTGAATTGAATCTGCAACTGATCGACATCAGCGACCTGCCAGCCCATGAGCGTGAGGCCCGAGCCCGGCAGATCCGTGAGGACGAAGCGCGTACCCAGTTCGATCTGGAAAAAGGCCCGCTGCTGTGGGTGACGCTGATCCGCCTCGACGATGAAGATCACCAACTGCTGGTGACGCTGCATCACATCATCGCTGACGGCTGGTCGCTGAACGTGTTGATCGATGAGTTCTCGCGTCTGTACGCCTGCGCTTCCCAAGGGCAACGTGCCGAACTCGCACCGTTGCCAACTCAATACGCCGACTACGGCAGCTGGCAGCGCCAATGGCTGGCGCAAGGCGAGGGCGAGCGGCAACTGGCGTATTGGAAAGCGCAATTGGGGAATGAGCATCCGACGCTGGAACTGGCCACCGATCATCCGCGTTCCGCCTTGCAGGTTCACAGCGCGGCACGACACAGCGTGCGATTGGGCGTCAGCCTCAGCCAAGCGATCCGACAGACTGCCCAAGCGAACGATGCCACGCCGTTCATGCTCTTGCTATCGGCGTTCCAGAGCCTGCTGCATCGCTACAGTGGGCAGCGAGATATCCGCATCGGTGTGCCCAATGCCAACCGTCCGCGCCTGGAAACCCAAGGCCTGATCGGCTTCTTCATCAACACCCAAGTGCTGCGCGCTGACGTCGATTCGCGGCTGTCCTTTATCGAGTTGCTGGCGCAAACCCGTCAGGCTGCACTCGGGGCACAAGCGAATCAGGATCTGCCATTCGAACAACTGCTCGAAGCTTTCCCGCAGGCCCGCGAACAAGGTCTGTTCCAAGTCATGTTCAACCATCAGCAGCGCGACCTGAGTGCGCTCAAGCGCCTGCCGGGCCTGCTCGCCGAAGAATTGCCGTGGCACAGCCGCGAGGCCAAGTTCGATCTGCAACTGCACAGCGAGGAAGACCGTAACGGTCGCCTGACGCTCTCCTTCGACTACGCCAACGAACTGTTCGATGCGCAGACGATCGAGCGTCTGGCCGAACACTTCAGCAATCTGTTGCGCGACGTCTGTGAGCATCCGCAACACGCCATCGGCGATCTGCAACTGCTGACCGCCACTGAACACGATCAGCAAAAAGACTGGAGCATCGCCCCGTGCGCCCCGGCGCAACAATGGCTGCCGGAGCTGCTCAATGAACAAGTGCGCCTGACCCCGGAACGCACTGCGCTGGTCTGGGACGGTGGCAGCCTCGATTTCGCCGAACTGCATGCTCAAGCCAACCGCCTGGCGCATTACCTGCGTGACAAAGGCGTCGGCCCGGATGTCTGCGTGGCCATCGCTGCCGAGCGTTCGCCGCAACTGCTGATTGGCCTGCTGGCAATCATCAAGGCCGGCGGCGCCTACGTGCCGCTGGACCCTGATTATCCGGCTGATCGCCTGGCCTACATGCTCAGCGACAGCGGCGTCGAACTGCTGTTGACCCAGACCGAATTGCTTGACCGCTTGCCTGCCAGCGAAGGCGTCAGCGTTATCGCCATGGACGCGTTGCACCTGGAAAACTGGCCGAGCCAGGCACCGGTTTTGCACCTGCACGGCGACAACCTCGCCTATGTGATTTACACCTCCGGCTCCACTGGCCAGCCGAAAGGCGTCGGTAACACGCACGCGGCACTGGCCGAACGTCTGCAATGGATGCAGAACACCTATCGCCTCAACGAAACCGACGTGCTGATGCAAAAGGCGCCGATCAGTTTCGACGTGTCGGTGTGGGAATGCTTCTGGCCGCTGATCACCGGTGCACGTCTGCTGATTGCCGGCCCGGGCGAACACCGTGATCCGCATCGCATTGCTCAGCTTGTTCAGCAATACGGCGTGACTACGCTGCATTTCGTGCCGCCGCTGCTTTCGTTATTCGTCGACGAGCCGCTCAGCGCTGAATGCACCAGCCTGCGCCGTGTCTTCTCTGGCGGCGAAGCCTTGCCGGCGGAGTTGCGTAACCGCGTACTGGCGCAACTGCCAGCGGTGCAACTGCACAACCGATATGGCCCGACCGAAACCGCGATCAACGTCACTCACTGGCATTGCACAACGGCCGATGGCGAACGCTCGCCGATTGGCCGACCGCTGGGCAACGTGGTGTGCCGCATTCTCGACGCCGACCTCAACCCCATGCCGGCCGGCGTGCCCGGTGAGCTGTGCATCAGCGGCATCGGCCTGGCCCGTGGTTACCTCGGCCGCCCGGCGC
Organism: Pseudomonas sp. NPDC087639; assembly: GCF_044743385.1. Lineage (NCBI taxonomy): Bacteria > Pseudomonadati > Pseudomonadota > Gammaproteobacteria > Pseudomonadales > Pseudomonadaceae > Pseudomonas > Pseudomonas sp. NPDC087639. The sequence goes on from NZ_JBIUWI010000017.1 coordinate 54,397, forward strand.
TGACTGCCGAACGTTTCGTTGTCGATCCATTGGGTGAGCAGGGCGCGCGTCTGTACCGTACCGGCGACCGTGCACGCTGGACAACCGACGGCGTCATCGAATACCTCGGCCGTCTCGATCAACAGGTCAAGCTGCGCGGCTTTCGTGTCGAACCGGAAGAAATCGAAGCGCGTTTGCTCGCTCAAAACGGCGTCGCCCAAGCCGTGGTGCTGGTACGCGAAACCGCCGCTGGCGCACAACTGATCGGCTACTTCACCGCCACCGACGCCCGCGAAGATCAGGACGCGCAGATCACTCGCCTGAAAACCGCTCTGGCCGCTGAGCTGCCGGAATATATGGTCCCGGCGCAACTGATGCGCCTTGACGAAATGCCCCTCAGCCCGAGCGGCAAACTCGACCGTCGTGCCTTGCCTGAGCCGCAATGGCAAGTGCGCGAACACGTCGAGCCGGTCACTGAACTTGAGCAACAGATCGCCGCGATCTGGCGTGAAGTGCTGGGTCTGGCGCAAGTCGGCCTGCGCGACGATTTCTTTGCCCTCGGCGGTCACTCGCTGCTGGCCACGCAAATCATCTCGCGTAGCCGTCAGGCCTGCGACGTCGAGTTGCCGTTACGAGCGCTGTTTGAACACAGCGAACTCGGTGATTTCGCTGAACAGATCCGTCTGATCCAGGCCAGCGGCCGCACCAACAAACAGCCGTCAATTGAAAAAGTCGACCGCAGCCAACCGGTACCGTTGTCCTATTCGCAACAGCGCATGTGGTTCCTCTGGCAGATGGAACCGGACAGCCCGGCGTACAACGTTGGCGGCATGGCGCGCCTGCGCGGCGTATTGCATGTCGAGCGTTTCGAGGCAGCGTTGCAAGCGCTGATCCTGCGTCACGAAACCCTGCGCACCACGTTCCCGAGCGTCGATGGTGTTGCTCGTCAGCGCGTGCATGCCGAGAGCGGCGTGCGCATGGACTGGAAGGGTTTTTCGAAACTCGCGGCTGATGTCCGTGAGCAAAACGTCCAGCAACTGGCTGACGAGGAAGCGCACCAGCCGTTCGATCTGGAAACCGGTCCGCTGCTGCGTGCCTGTCTGGTCAAGACCGCCGAGCAAGAGCATTACTTTGTCCTGACCCTGCACCACATCGTCACCGAAGGCTGGGCGATGGACATCTTTGCCCGCGAACTCAGCGCGCTGTACGAAGCCTTTGTCGATGACCGTGATTCGCCGCTGGAACCGCTGCCGGTGCAGTACCTCGACTACAGCGTCTGGCAGCGTAACTGGCTGGAGTCCGGCGAACGTCAGCGTCAGCTCGACTACTGGACCGCGCAACTGGGGCGCGAACATCCGTTGCTGGAATTGCCGGGCGACCGTCCGCGTCCGCCGGTGCAAAGCCATCAGGGTGAACTGTTCCGCTTCGACCTCAGCGATGATCTTGCCGCCCGTGTCCGTGCGTTCAATGCGCAAAACGGCCTGACCCTGTTCATGACCATGACCGCCGCGCTTGCCACGCTGCTGTACCGCTACAGCGGCCAGACCGATCTGCGTATCGGCGCGCCGGTGGCCAACCGCATCCGCCCGGAAAGCGAAGGGCTGATCGGTGCGTTCCTCAACACCCAGGTGTTGCGCTGCCAACTCGACGGCCAGATGTCGGTCGGCGAATTGTTCGAGCAGGTTCGTCACACCGTGATCGAAGGCCAGTCCCATCAGGATCTGCCGTTCGATCATCTGGTCGAGGCTTTACAGCCACCGCGCAGCGCTGCTTACAACCCGCTGTTCCAGGTGATGTGCAACGTACAGCGCTGGGAGTTCCAGCAGAGCCGCATGCTTGCCGGTATGACCGTCGAATACCTGGCCAACGATGCGCGGGCGACCAAGTTCGACCTCAACCTGGAAGTCACCGACCTCGACCATCGCCTCGGGTGCTGCCTCACGTACAGCACCGATCTGTTCGACGAACCGACCATCGCGCGCATGGCCAAGCATTGGCGCAATTTGCTGGAAGCGCTGATCGCCGATCCGCAGCAGCGCCTGAGCGAACTGCCGTTGCTCGACAAACCTGAGCAGCAGCACCTGCTCGACAGCCTTGGCATCGAGCCGGGTGAGCATCGTCTCGATCAGTGCATCCATCACCTGTTCGCCGAGCAGGCCCTGGTGCGCAAAGACGCACCGGCCCTGACCTTCGCCGGCCAGACCCTGAGCTACGCCGAACTCGACGCCCGCGCCAATCGTCTGGCCTGGGCGCTACGTGAGCGTGGGGTTGGGCCGCAAGTGCGGGTCGGTCTGGCGCTGGAGCGTTCGCTGGAAATGGTCATCGGCCTGCTGGCGATACTCAAGGCCGGCGGCGCCTACGTTCCGCTGGACCCGGAATACCCGCTCGACCGTCTGCACTACATGATCGAAGACAGCCGCATCGGTCTGCTGCTCAGCGACAGTGCGATGTTCAAAGCGCTTGGCGATTTGCCGCCGAGTGTGGCGCGCTGGAGCCAGGAAGATGACAGCGCGGCACTAGCGGATTACCCGGCCACGGAGCTGCCCTTTATCAGTCTGCCGCAGCATCAGGCCTACCTGATTTACACCTCGGGCTCGACCGGAAAGCCGAAAGGTGTGGTGGTCTCCCACGGTGAAATCGCCATGCACTGCCAAGCCGTGATCGAACGCTTCGGCATGCGCCCGGACGACTGCGAGCTGCACTTCTATTCGATCAACTTCGATGCCGCCACCGAGCGTCTGCTGGTGCCGCTGCTGAGTGGCGCGCAAGTTGTGTTGCGTGCGCAAGGTCAGTGGGACGCCGAAGAAATCTGCGGGCTGATTCGCACCCATCGCATCAACGTGCTGGGTTTCACCCCGAGCTACGGCAGCCAGTTGGCGCAACTCCTGGCGACGCAAAACGAAGTCCTACCGGTGCGGATGATCATCACCGGCGGCGAAGCATTGACCGGCGAACACCTGCAACGGATTCGCGCAGCGTTCAAACCGAGCCTGTTCTTCAACGCCTACGGCCCGACCGAAACCGTGGTCATGCCACTGGCCAGTCTGGCCCCGGATGTGCTGGAGGAGGGCGCCGGCAGTGTGCCGATCGGCAGCGTGATCGGTGCGCGTGTTGCGTACATCCTTGACGCCGATCTGGCACTGGTGCCGCAAGGTGCGACCGGCGAACTGTTCGTCGGCGGCGCCGGTCTGGCGCAGGCTTACCATGATCGTCCGGGCATCACAGCCGAGCGTTTTGTCGCTGATCCGTTTGCCGTCGATGGCGGTCGCATGTACCGCACCGGCGATCTGGTGCGCCAGCGCGCCGACGGTCTGGTCGAGTACCTGGGCCGGATCGACCATCAGGTGAAAATCCGTGGTTTTCGTATTGAGTTGGGCGAAATCGAAACCCGCCTGCTCGATCACGATTCGATCCGCGAAGCGGTGGTGCTGGCAGTGGATGCGCCGAGCGGCAAGCAACTGGTTGGCTACCTCGTCACCGAGATCGCAGAGCAAAGCGAACCCAAACAGGCCGAATTGCGCGAAGCCCTTAAGTCGCACCTCAAGACGCAATTGCCGGATTACATGGTGCCGACGCACCTGATCCTGCTGGCGAGCATGCCGCTGACCGCCAACGGCAAACTCGACCGCCGCGCCTTGCCGGCGCCGGACCCGGAGCTCAATCGTCAGGATTATGTGGCACCGAGCAACGAGCTCGAACAAACCCTGGCGCAGATCTGGTGCGAAGTACTCAACGTCGAACAGGTCGGGCTCAACGACAACTTCTTCGAACTGGGCGGCGACTCGATTCTGTCGATTCAAGTGGTCAGCCGCGCGCGCCAGCAGGGCATTCATTTCAGCCCGCGTGACCTGTTCCAGCATCAGACCGTGCAGACTCTCGCCGCTGTGGCGAGTCGGAGCGAGCAGGTGACGGCCGAACAAGGTTTGGTCGCCGGTGAATCACGTCTGACGCCGATTCAGCACTGGTTCTTTGATAGCGATATTCCTCAGCGTCAACACTGGAACCAGGCGTTGCTGCTGGAGCCGACCGTTACGCTGGAACCGCACCGTCTGGAGCAGGCGCTGCTGGCAGTGATCGAGCAGCATGACGCCTTGCGTCTGCGCTTCACCGAGGCCAACGGCGCGTGGCAAGCGACGCACCAACCGGTGTCGGATGCGGCAGTGCTGTGGCAAGTGCGAGTGTCCTCGATGGACAAGTGTGAGGCATTGTTCGCCGATGCCCAGCGCAGTCTCGATCTGGAAAACGGCCCGCTTCTGCGCGCCTTGCTGGTCGATGGCCCGGAGGGTCAGCAGCGCCTGTTCATCGCTATCCATCACTTGGTGGTCGACGGTGTGTCGTGGCGCGTTTTGCTCGACGATCTGCAAACCGTGTATCGCCAGCTGGACGCCAATCAGTCAGTCAAGTTGCCGGCGAAAACCAGCGCCTTCAAGGATTGGGCGGCACGCTTGCAGGCTTACGCCGGCAGCGAATCCCTGCGTGAAGAACTCAACTGGTGGCAAACCCAACTGGCCGGCCCGAACGCTGATCTGCCTTGCGAAAATCCGCAGGGCGGCCAGCAGAATCAGCACGCACAAACGGTTAGCGTGCGTCTGGATGCCGAGCACACCAAACAATTGTTGCAGCAAGCGCCGAGCGCTTATCGCACCCAGGTCAACGATCTGTTGCTGACCGCCCTGGCCCGCGTGATGTGCCGCTGGAGCGGCCAAGAATCGGCGCTGATTCAACTCGAAGGTCACGGCCGCGAAACCCTGTTCGACGAGATCGACCTGACCCGTACCGTCGGCTGGTTCACCAGTGCCTATCCCCTGCGCCTGACTCCGCACAACATCGAAGAGGCCGCAGGACAGGGCGCTTCGATCAAGGCGATCAAGGAGCAACTGCGCGCGGTGCCGCATAAAGGTCTGGGTTATGGCGTGCTGCGTTATCTGGCCGATGATTTCAGCCAGCGCAGCATGTCGGCGCTGCCGAACGCACCGATCACCTTCAACTACCTCGGCCAGTTCGACCAGAGCTTCGGCAGCGATGCGCTGTTCCGTCCGCTGGATGAGCCGGTCGGCGCGGCCCACGATCCGCAGGCACCGTTGCCGAACGAGTTGAGCGTCGACAGTCAGGTTTATGGCGGTGAATTGCTGCTGCGCTGGACCTTCAGCGCCGAGCGTTACGACGCGCAGACCATCAATGATCTGGCCGAGGCCTACCTCGCCGAACTGCAAAGTCTGATCAGCCATTGCCTGCAAGACGAGGCCGGTGGCCTGACGCCTTCGGACTTCCCGCTGGCCAGACTGACCCAGGCGCAACTCGATGCCTTGCCAGTGCCGGCCACGCACATCGAAGACGTTTATCCGCTGACGCCGATGCAGGAGGGCATGCTGCTGCACACCCTGCTCGAACCGGGCACCGGTCTGTACTACATGCAGGATCGCTACCGCATCAACAGCGAACTTGATCCCGAGCGTTTCGCCCAGGCGTGGCAAGCGGTGATCGCCCGTCATGAGGCGCTGCGTGCATCGTTCTGCTGGAACGTCGGCGAAGACATGCTGCAAGTGATTCACACCCCGGGCCGCACGCCGATCGATTACCTCGACTGGAGCGCGATCAGCGATGCCGATCAAGAGCCAAAGCTGCAAGCACTGCTGAAACGCGAGCGTGAGGCCGGGTTCGATCTGCTCAATCAGGCACCGTTCCACCTGCGCCTGATCAAGGTCGGGGCGGCGCGCTACTGGTTCATGATGAGCAACCACCACATCCTCATCGATGCCTGGTGCCGTTCGTTGCTGATGAATGACTTCTTCGAAATCTACACCGCCCTTGGTGAAGGTCGCGAAGCCCAGTTGAGCGTGCCGCCGCGTTACCGCGATTACATCGGCTGGCTGCAACGCCAGAGCCTGGCCGAAGCGCGGCAGTGGTGGCAGCAGAACCTGCGAGGTTTCGAACGCACCACGCCAATCCCGAGCGACCGTCCGTTCCTGCGTGAACATGCCGGCGAAAGCGGCGGGATGGTCGTCGGCGACCGCTATACCCGACTCAACGTCGAGGACGGTGCCCGTCTGCGCGAGCTGGCCCAGGCCCATCAACTGACCATCAACACCTTCGCCCAAGCGGCGTGGGCACTGGTGCTGCGGCGCATGAGCGGTGATCGTGACGTGCTGTTCGGTGTAACCGTGGCCGGGCGTCCGGTGGAAATGCCCGAGATGCAACGCACTGTCGGCCTGTTCATCAACAGCATTGCGCTGCGGGTGCAGATCCCGGCGGACGATCAGCGCGCCAGTGTGCGTCAGTGGTTGAGCGGTTTGCTCGACAGCAACATGCAACTGCGCGAGTACGAATACCTGCCGCTGGTGAGCATTCAGGAACAGAGCGAACTGCCGAAAGGCCAGCCGCTGTTCGACAGCCTGTTCGTCTTCGAAAACGCCCCGGTGGAAGTTTCCGTGCTGGATCGCGCGCAGAGTCTTAACGCGACTTCGGACTCGGGCCGCACCCACACCAACTTCCCGTTGACGGCGGTGTGCTACCCGGGCGATGACCTCGGCCTGCATCTGTCGTATGACCAGCGTTACTTCGACGAGTCGACGATCGAGCGGATGCTCGGTGAATTCAAACGTCTGCTGCTGGCATTGGTCGATGGCTTCCATGGCGACATGGCCGATCTGCCGCTGCTCGGCGCTGAGGAACAGGACTTTCTGCTGCACGGTTGCAACCAGAGCGCCCATGACTATCCGCTGGAGCAGAGCTATGTTTCGCTGTTCGAAGCGCAGGTCGCGCAGCATCCACAGCGGATTGCTGCCAGTTGCCTCGATCAGCAATTGAGTTTCGAGGCGCTGAACCACAACGCCAACCGTCTCGGTCATGCACTGGTTGCGGCCGGGGTGCAGATGGATCAACCGGTGGCGTTGCTGGCCGAACGTAACCTTGATCTGTTGGGCATGATCATCGGCAGCTTCAAGGCGGGTGCCGGTTACCTGCCGCTGGACCCGGGCCTGCCGAGTCAGCGCCTGCAACGGATCATCGAGCTGAGCCGTACGCCAGTGCTGGTGTGCAGCGAGGTGTGCCGCGCGCAAGCGCAGACTTTGCTGGATGAATTCAGCTGCGCCAATCGCCCACGTCTGCTGGTCTGGGAAGAGGTGCAAGCAGCCGCGACATCCTTGGTAAACCCAGGTATCCACAGTGGCCCGGACAATCTGGCCTATGTGATCTATACCTCGGGTTCCACCGGCTTGCCGAAAGGTGTGATGGTCGAGCAGCGCGGCATGCTTAACAACCAGTTGAGCAAGGTGCCCTATCTGCATCTGACTGACGCTGACGTCATCGCGCAGACCGCGTCGCAAAGTTTCGATATTTCGGTCTGGCAGTTCCTCGCCGCACCACTGTTTGGTGCGCGGGTCGACATCGTGCCGAACACCATCGCCCACGATCCGCAAGGTTTGCTGGTGCATGTGCAGGAACAGGGCATCACCGTACTGGAGAGCGTGCCTTCGCTGATTCAAGGCATGCTCGCCTCGGATCGCCTGAGCCTCGACGGCCTGCGCTGGATGCTGCCGACCGGTGAAGCGATGCCGCCCGAGTTGGCGCATCAGTGGCTGTTGCGTTACCCGCAGATCGGCCTGGTCAACGCTTATGGCCCGGCGGAATGTTCCGATGACGTGGCGTTCTTCCGCGTCGACCTGGCCTCGACTCGCGGCAGTTACTTGCCGATCGGTACACCGACCGACAACAACTTGCTGTACCTGCTTGATGGCGCGCTGGAACTGGTGCCGTTGGGTGCGGTGGGTGAGTTGTGTGTGGCGGGCACCGGCGTCGGTCGCGGGTATGTCAGCGATCCGCTGCGTACTGCACCAGTATTTGTGCCGAACCCGTTCGGCGCGCCGGGTGAGCGTCTGTATCGCACGGGTGACCTGGCGCGACGTCGTAGCGATGGCGTGCTGGAATATGTTGGCCGGGTCGATCATCAAGTGAAGATCCGCGGCTACCGCATCGAGCTGGGTGAAATCGAAGCGCGTCTGCACGAACAGCCGGAAGTCCGTGATGCGGCGGTTGGCGTGCAGGAAGGCGTAAACGGCAAGCACTTGGTCGGATATCTGGTTGCTGCGGGTTCGGCGGTCAATCCGAGTGAACGTCTGGAGCGAATCAAACAGCGCCTGCGTGCCGAACTACCGGAATACATGGTGCCGCTGCACTGGTTGTGGCTGGAGCAACTGCCGCTCAACGCCAACGGCAAACTCGATCGCAACGCCTTGCCGGCGCTGGGGATCGGCCAGTTGCAGAGCCAGGATTACCTGGCCCCGCGCAACGAACTGGAGCAGACCCTGGCGGATATCTGGGCCGAAGTGCTGAAGGTCGACAAGGTCGGCGTGCGCGACAACTTCTTTGAACTGGGCGGCCATTCGTTGCTGGCGACGCAGATTGCTTCGCGGGTGCAAAAAACCCTGCAACGCGACGTACCGCTGCGGGCGATGTTCGAATGCAGCACGGTGGCGGAACTGGCCGAGTACATCGATGGGCTGGCGGCGAGTGATATCACCGAGGAGAAGGTGGATCGCTTGAATGACCTGATGGCGGAGCTGGAGGGCTTTTGATTTTCTAGCGCCTGAACCGGCCTCTTCGCGAGCAGGCTCGCTCCCACATGGGGTTTGTGTCGATCGCAGATCCCCAGTGGGAGCGAGCCTGCTCGCGAATGGCGGCGCTACATTCGCGTACATTTCCAGGGTTGACGATCCAGAACCGGCAGCTCAGTCTGCCGGTTCTCTTTTTTCCCGCGCAGGTGAATCGATGCCTTTTTTCACGGTGGACGGACAAGCCCTTCATTACATTGACCAAGGCACCGGCCCGGCTGTGCTGCTGGCCGGCAGTTACCTGTGGGACCAAGCCATGTGGGCGCCGCAGATCGCTGCGCTGTCGTCGCACTATCGGGTGATTGCGCTGGATCTGTGGGGCCATGGCGAGTCCGGGCGATTGCCGCAAGGCACCACATCTCTGGACGACATCGCCCGTCAAGCGCAGGCCTTGCTCGATCATCTGGATATCGATCAGGTGACTTTGGTGGGATTGTCGGTCGGCGGCATGTGGGGCGTGCGTCTGGCACTGGCGGCACCACAGCGGCTCAATGGTCTGGTGTTGATGGACACCTATGTCGGTGTTGAACCCGAGCCCACCCGTCAGTACTACTTCTCGTTGTTCAAACAGATCGAAGAAACCGGCGAAATCTCGGAGCAATTGCTCGATATCGTCGTGCCGATTTTCTTCCGGCCGGGGATCGATCCACAGTCGGCGCTTTACCAGGACTTCCGCGCAAAACTGGCGGCGTATTCAGCCGATCGCCTGCGCGAAAGCATCGTGCCAATGGGCCGCATCACCTTTGGTCGCGATGATCTGTTGCCGCGTCTGGGCGAGCTGAATGCAGCGACCACGCTGGTACTGTGCGGCGATCAGGACAAGCCACGGCCGCCGTCGGAAGCCAAGGAAATGGCAGAGCTGATCGGCTGCCCGTGGGGGCTGGTACCGGAGGCGGGGCATATCTCCAATCTGGAGAATCCAGAGTTTGTGAATGAGGCATTGCTGAAGTTTTTGGCTGAGCGCAATTAAAAAGATCGCAGCGTGCCACAGCTCCTACAGAGGATCGCATTCTTCTGTAGGAGCTGCGGCACGCTGCGATCTTTTGATCTTGCTTACTTCGGCCCGAGAATCTTCACCAACTTGTCCGGCGTCGGTGCGCCTTGCTGCTGTTGCAGTTCACCCTTGTCGTCCATGTAGAAAATCGCTGGTGTGGCCTGCAACTCCAGGTCTTCCATCAACTGCATGTTCGCTGCGAGTTTGGTCTGCACTGCCGCTGGAATGTCTTTCAACGCCTTGAGCGAACTGCCCTTGCCGGCCTTTTCGTGATCTTCCAGGGCTTTACTCGGATCCTTGGCCGCCAGCAACGCGGCGGACTTGCCCGGGCTGTCTTCGCGGATGATGCCGACCATGATGTGGCGCAACTGCACCTTGCCGGCCTTGACCCACGGTCGGGCCTGTTCCCAGAACATGTTGCAATACGGGCAATTTGGATCGCTGAACAGGTACACCGTGCGCGGCGCATCCTTGTTGCCGTCCTGAATCCAGTTGCTCGCTTCGAACTTGGCCCAGACTTCCTTGGCCAGCGGCGCGTAGACCAGTTTTTGCAACGGTTCGCTGCTCAAGTCTTTGCCATCGGCGTCGTACAGATTGCCCAGCAGCACGTGTTTGCCGTCCGGGGTCAGGTACAGCGCCATGCCGCGGTTCTGGTACTGCGCCGCGTAACCGCGCAAGCCATCGGGGGCATCGAACTGGCCGACGATTTTTGCGCCTTTGGCTTCGATCTGTTTGATCGCCGCAGGCAATTCTTCAGCGGCCTGAACCGACGGCAGTTGCAGCAGGGCAGTGCCCAGAGTCAGCGTCAGCAGGTGGCGGAGGCGGGGCATGGCAGTTTCCTTGAAGAGGTGGACGGTGCGGCGGTCGGATTTGGGGTATCGAAGTTTTCCAGGGCGCGAGCCAGGCTGGCGTTCGACAACTCGCCCAGATGACTGGCCAACAATCGACCATCGGGGTTATAGAACAGGGTAGTCGGCAATGCCATGGAACCCACGGCCTGGCCCAGTCGGCCGCCGCGATCGAACAACACGTTGTTGAGGCTCAGGCCTTGAGTTTCGAGAAATGTCGCCACGCTTTGCATGCTTTCGGCCTGATTGACGAACAGGAACGTCAGGTCCGGGCGTTGCTGCTGGGCATTTTCCAGCACCGGCATTTCGCGCCGGCACGGTGGACACCAGGTCGCCCACAGGTTGATCACCAGCGGGCCGCCCTTATAGTCGCTGAGTTTGATAGTTTCCCCGGCAGCGTTACGCAGGGTGATGTCCGGCAGTCGGGTGCCTTGTTCGTAGATGTTCAGCGACAGCGTCGCCAACAGCCAGAACGCTACACCGCTGGCGACGCCAAAGCCCAGCGGCCGACGCAGGCCCGGACGCCGCCAGCCGCGATACAGCGCGGCGAGCAGCAGGACGATCACCCCCGGCCAAGCGAGGAAACCGCCATCGCGCAGATCGACGATCTGCCACGGATCGTTGCGGTAGTGCGACCAATACAAAGCCACAAAGGCAATGCGCGCTGCCAGCATGCCGAGCAGAAAAAGACTGAACAGCGCCGACTCGGGGTTGTCACCGCCGCGTTTGGCCACTCGCCAACCGACGAAGGTTGCCAGTGCCAAGGCACTGATCAGCAGCAGGTGGTTAAGCGCGATGGCAAAGGTGCCGAGGGTGAAAGTCAGCATTAATTGGCGTCTCGGGTGGTGGTCCAGCGTTGCAGGAACGTATCGGCATCGACTTCGCCGGTGATGCGCTGGCTGCGGCGCTCTTCGCCATCGGCGCCGATCCACACGAAACTCGGTGGCCCGGGCACTTTATAACGGCTGAGCAATTCGCGACTGGCGGCGTTGTCGGCGGTGACATCCAGTCGAAGCAGACGTACATCGCTCAGCGCCTGCATCACCTTGTCCTTGCCGAACACCTGCTTTTCCATGACTTTGCACGATACGCACCAGTCGGCGTAGTAATCGAGCAGCACCCACTGGCCCTGAGCCTTGGCGGTATCGAGTTCGCGTTGCAGTGCCGCCGGATCCTTGATCGTGGTGAACGCGTCATGGCCACTCGGCGCAGCGCTGACGGCACGGCCGCCACTGTAAACCTGCAATGGCTGATACGGATCATCGCTGCCGCCTGCCGCACCTATTACCAGCAAACCGCCCCATAACCCGAGCAGTAATCCAGTAGCACCAAACAGTTGGGCGACACGGCCAAAGCCTTCAGATTGTTTCCAGGCGCAATAAGCAGCGATCAACAGCAGGGCGCCACACAGACCGAGCCACAACGATGGATCCAGCACCGGGCGCAACATCAACAATGCCGTCGCGAGGAACAGGAAGCCGAAGATGCCCTTGAGCAGATTCATCCAATCGCCGGGTTTTGGCAGGAAGCGATTGCCGACCGTCACCAGCAGCAACAGCGGCACACCAATGCCGATCCCCAGCGAGAACAGGATCAACCCGCCGTGCAAGGCGTTGCCGCTTTGCGCGATATACAGCAGGGCACCGGCCAGCGGTGCGGTCATGCACGGACCGACCAGCAAGCCAGATAGCGCGCCGAGCACGCCAGCACCAATCAGGCTGCCGCCGCTGCGACTGCGCGAGGCGTGTTCCAGTCGATCACGCAAGGCCACTGGCAATTGCAATTCAAAGAAGCCGAACATCGGTAGCGCCAGCACAACAAACACTGCCGCGAAGGCGCCGAGCAGCCACGGATTCTGTAACCAGGCTTGCAAGTTTGCGCCGAGCAGCGCAGCAATCACGCCCAACGTCGCATACACCAGCGCCATGCAAATCACATAACTGCCGGCCAGCGCGAAACCACGGCGCGGCGTCGCGCCACTGCCGACAATCATCCCGGCCAGAATCGGCAACATCGGCAACGTACACGGGGTGAACGCCAATAGCAGGCCGAGGCCGAAAAACACCAGCAGGCTCCAGCCCAGCGCTCGTTGTTGCAGGCTGCTGGCCAGAGCTTGATCCGGTGCTTCGGCGCCTGCCGAGGCGGTCGCTTTGCCGCCCAGATCAATGACCCGGGTTTGCGGCGGATAACAAAGGCCCGCATCGGCACAGCCCTGATAACTGACTTTGATCTGCCCGGTGGCCGCCGCCGGGATCTTCACTTCCAGCCCTTGGCGATAAACCGGTTGTTCGCCGAAAAATTCGTCGCTGTGGGATTCGCCTTCGGGCAATGTTGGCTGCTGCTCGACGGTCAGGCCGTCGAACTTCAGACGTTTCTGGTACAGGTAATAGCCGTCGGTGATCTGCCAGAACAGCTGGGTTTCACCCGATTCCAGGCGTTCGGAGGTGAGTACAAACGCTTTGTCGACCGGCAAAAACTCTGGTTTAGTCTCAAAAGGATTGTTCCCGGCCTGGGCCAGGCCCGAGATCAGAAGCGCAAACAGTAGAAAAATATGACGCATGGAGAAGCCTTGTCCCTGTGCAATTGAGGTGCAGAATGGGCGGCGGCGATTAACCGATAATTAACCGTATCCTACAAGGCTCCCCGGGTTCGGCCAATCAGTCACGCAGCAGTCCCGGCCAATTGCTGTCATTGATTGGGTGCGGGCCGGAGACCAGTCGATCCGTCTGAATGTTGTAAATCAGGTACTGGTTGTTGGTGAGAAAGATGTACCAGTAACTGTCTGCGAAAGTTCGATCATTTTGTGCGGCCGTGATCATTCGATTTTTAAACGGGATCAACGCGCCCAGACGATGCTGGCCGAACGGGTTGCGGGTCAGTGTTTTTGCTTTGTAGTTGAACGTCAGGTAATGACCGTCATTGAGAATGAACCTGAACAGAAAAGGGTGCCCCGTTATTTCTGCCCACGTGCCGGCAATGATTTTGTCAAAGTAGGGAACAATCGGTTTCCAGAGCGTATCGGCGACTTTGTAAATACCGGTGACTCTATCTTCATCCTGGTTGTATTTGCACACGGCCGGTATGTCGCCGTAGTAAAAGAACAGCCAGGCGATGTCTTCGTCGCTTCCGGCGTTGAACCCCAGCGAGGTCGAGGTAAATCCGAAGCGCAGATCCTTGGCATGCAGATCAAATGCATCCCAGCGACCCATGATGGGGCGTGGATAGCCCTCGGGTACCGTATTGTCGCCAATGCTGAATTGAGAGTAAGTGTCGGTGTTTTTGAAGAAGAAATAGATTCTATCGGGGCCGGAGCGCCAATCAACGGCAACGAAGTTTTCAAGTTTTGGCATGTTTGTTAATTCCTTTTAACGGGTTGTTTTAATGTGCAGGCAGGTTATCCGGCTGGATTAATTATCAGTAGTGCTTAAGTGTGGGATTTCATTTCTCGGGACTTATTGAAGTGCCTGCAGTGCGCAATTAAGGAATGTGTTCCGCCGGGTGCCGGCCTGCTCAATTCTGCGAGCGGCTTCCCGTCACTACCGAGGATGGCCATAATTGCCGCTTAATCCTCACCTGCTTCACTCGCGTTTTTTTCAGGGAGCGCCCATGCACGTACTGGTTTGCGAAGACGATGAACTGATCGCCAGCGGCATCGTTGCCGGCCTCACGGCTCAAGGGCTGACTGTCGAGCACGTCAATACCGCGTCCAAGGCGCGGGCGATGCTCAAGGTTGCCGAGTTTGACGTGATGGTGCTTGATCTCGGCCTGCCCGACGAAGATGGCTTGAAACTGCTGCAGCAACTGCGTCAGCACGGTCTGGAGATTCCGGTGCTGATTCTGACCGCGCGCGATTCGGTCACTGACCGGGTCGACGGCTTGCAGGCCGGTGCCGACGATTACTTGCTCAAACCGTTCGATCTGCGTGAGCTATTCGCCCGTCTGCAAACCTTGCTGCGTCGAGTGGCCGGGCGCAGCGTCAACCTGATTGAACACGGTGCGTTGACCTACGACCCAAGCAGCCGCGAAACCATGCTGGCCGGGCAACCGGTGGATTTGTCGCGACGCGAACAATCCCTGTTGCAGGCTCTGCTGCACAATCGCGGTCGGGTGCTGTCCACCGAGCAATTGAAAGACAGCGTCTACGGTTTCAATGATGAGCTGGAGAGCAACGCGTTGAACGTGCATATCCACCACCTGCGCAGCAAACTCGGCAAAGGCATCGTCGAAACCGTGCGCGGTCTGGGTTATCGCCTGGGGCCGGCCGATGGTGGAGAACAAGGCAAGTGATGAGCCTACGACTGCGCCTGAGCCTGACTCTCGGCGCCGCGTTTGCGCTGATCTGGGCGCTGGCGGCGGCCTGGATGCTCAGCGACCTGCGCAATCAGATGATGTTTTCCCTTGATCAGCGTCTGGTGGCGTCGGCGCGCATGGTCGCCGGTTTGCTGGAGCAACTGCCGACCCTGCCGAGCAAGGGCGAAGGCACCCATTTCAGTGCCGAACAACTGAACATTCCCGGAGGCATGGCCTGCCAGGTCAGTTCCTTGCGCGGAGAAATTCTCGCACGCAGCCACAACAATCCCGAACAAGCGCTGGAAGCCGAGAAAATGGGCTTCCACGACCAGATGATCGACGGTGCGCCGTGGCGCAGTTTCACTCTCGCCCGGGGCGATGTGCGGATTACCACAGCGGATCGGCAGATCGAACGTGAAGCGCTGAACATGTCGATCCTGCTGGCGGCGTCGGTGCCGGTGGGCGTGGCGTTGCTCGGCTGCCTGTGCCTGCTGTGGCTGGGGATCGGCCAAGGGCTGGCGCCGCTTAACCGTCTGCGTGAGGCCTTGATGCGGCGCAATGCCGATTCGCTCGAACCCTTGCAATTGCAGGCGTTTCCCAGCGAATTGAAGCCTTTGCTCGATACCCAGAATCAACTGTTCCAGCGCATTGGCAAGACCATCGAGCGCGAACGTCGGCTGACCGGCGACGCCGCCCACGAGCTGCGCAGCCCGCTCACGGCGATCAAGACCCACCTGCAAGTGGCGCGAATGACCGACGGTGCCGCCCGCGATCAGTCGCTGGCCAAGGCCGAGGAGGGCGCTGATCGCCTGCATCGCACGCTTGAGCAATTGCTGTTGCTGGCGCGGGTCGAGGGCAGCCTGTCGTTTGACGACGGCTCGCAGTGCAGCGCCGAGCAAGTGGCGCGGCTAGCGATTGCCGATGCCACGGGCGGCGAGCGCCTGCGAATCAAATTGCAACTGCCGGAACAGCTTTCGACAGCACCCTTGCAAATGCCGGCGGTGCTGT
Organism: Pseudomonas sp. NPDC087639; assembly: GCF_044743385.1. Classification (NCBI taxonomy): domain Bacteria; kingdom Pseudomonadati; phylum Pseudomonadota; class Gammaproteobacteria; order Pseudomonadales; family Pseudomonadaceae; genus Pseudomonas; species Pseudomonas sp. NPDC087639. The sequence goes on from NZ_JBIUWI010000017.1 coordinate 70,125, forward strand.
CGATTGCCGCGCTGCGCAATCTTCTCGACAACGCCCTGCGCCACACCCCCGAAGACTGTGCGGTCGAGTTGAGTCTGGAAACCATCGGCAACCGCGTACGTTTTATTGTGCGGGACCATGGCCCGGGCATCGCTCAGGATGATCTGCAACATCTGACCCAACGCTTCTGGCGCAATGGTCAGAGTACCGGCTGCGGCCTGGGCCTGGCGATTGTTCAGGCCATCGTCCAGCGTTGCGAATGTGCCCTGCATTTCGACAGCCGCCCGGATGGGCTGCGCGTTGAGTTGACCATGCCATTGCAGGCCATTTGAAACCGCTCTCGCGGGATCTGCATGCGGCACATCAAATGTAACCTCTCTCCAATGGCTATCCGGCTGTCGTGACGTTAAGGTCACGACAGCTTTGACTCAATGGATTGAGGGAACAGCGCCATGGAAGCACCCATCTGTATTCGTCCGGCCATCCTGGCCGACGTCGGCATCATCTGTCGCATCATCGAACGTTCGATCCGATTCGGTTGTGCGCTCGATCATCGCAACGACCCGCTTATCGTCAACGACTGGATCCGGCAGCAATCTGCCGATTTGCTCAGCGCCTGGCTTGCCGACCCGCATTTCTATCTGAATATCGCCTTGCTGGCGGACAAACCGGTCGGTGTCGGCCTGGCTCAGGGCAGTGGCGACATTGTGCTCTGCTATGTACAACCGGAATCCTTTCGCCGTGGCGCGGGGCGAGCGCTGATGAACGATCTGCAAGGCTGGCTGCGGGTGCGCGGTGTGCTCCATGCCCACCTCAACAGCACACGCACTGGCGAAGCGTTCTATCATCATCTGGGCTATCGCGAATCTGAACCACCCCTCATACACAAAGGCTTGCAGATCCTGCCCATGTACAAGCCACTGCCATTATCCGGATGACGAGTCGATCAAGGGGCTAAATCCTCGCCTCGCTTATGCGTTTCCAGAACAGGAAAACCTGCAAGTGCGCCCCGCGACCGGAACGCGCACCTGTCCGGTGTGCTGTTTTGGTCACAATCCATAGCGAATTGAGGGGTCGAGAGATGTCAGTCGCCACCAGCCTTATCGAAGAGTCGCCGGCCCGGGTTACCACGGTGCCAGCGGAAACGTTGTATCAGTTCAATGAATCGCCACTGCTGACCCGTCAGGCACAGCAGGAATCCAATGCCCGCAGCTATCCGCGCCGCATTCCGCTGGCGCTCAAGCGTGCCAAGGGTCTGTATGTCGAAGACGTCGAAGGGCGCACCTTTATTGACTGCCTGGCCGGTGCCGGCACGCTGGCACTGGGGCATAACCACCCGGTGGTGATCGAAGCGATCCAGCAGGTATTGGCCGATGAGTTGCCGCTGCATACGCTCGACCTGACCACCCCGGTCAAGGATCAATTCGTTCAGGATCTGTTCGGCCTGCTGCCACCGGATCTGGCGGCGCAAGCGAAGATCCAGTTCTGCGGCCCGACCGGCACTGATGCAGTGGAAGCGGCATTGAAACTGGTGCGCACTGCGACCGGGCGCAGCACGGTGCTGTCATTCTCCGGTGGTTACCACGGCATGAGCCAAGGGGCGTTGAGCCTGATGGGCAGCCTGGGGCCGAAAAAACCGCTGGGCGCATTGCTCAGCAACGGCGTGCAGTTCATGCCGTTCCCGTATGACTATCGTTGCCCGTTCGGCCTCGGCGGCGCAGCCGGGGTGAAGGCCAACCTGAGCTACCTGGAAAACCTGCTCAACGATCCCGAGGCCGGCGTGCAATTGCCAGCAGCGGTGATCGTCGAGGCGGTGCAGGGCGAGGGCGGGGTGATTCCGGCGGATATCGAATGGCTGCGCGGCTTGCGTCGGATCACCGAGAAGGCTGGTGTGGCGCTGATTGTCGACGAAATCCAGAGCGGTTTCGCCCGTACCGGCAAGATGTTTGCCTTCGAACACGCTGGCATCATCCCGGACGTGGTAGTGCTGTCCAAAGCCATCGGCGGCAGCCTGCCGCTGGCGGTGGTGGTGTATCGCGACTGGCTCGACACCTGGCAGCCGGGCGCCCACGCCGGCACCTTCCGCGGCAACCAGATGGCGATGGCTGCAGGTTCTGCGGTGATGCGTTATCTGGTTGAGCACAAAGTGTGCGAACACGCCGCCGCCATGGGCGCGCGCTTGAGCGAGCACCTGCGCATCCTGCAGCGCGACTTCCCGCAACTGGGCGATATTCGCGGCCGTGGCTTGATGCTTGGCGTCGAACTGGTCGACCCGAACGGTGCGCCGGACGCACTCGGCCATCCACCAGCGTTTGCGCGGCTGGCACCGCTGGTGCAGCGCGAATGTCTCAAGCGCGGTTTGATTCTGGAGTTGGGTGGCCGTCACGGCGCGGTGGTGCGTTTCCTCCCGCCGCTGGTGATCACCGCTGCCGAAATCGACTGCGTTGCCGAGATCTTCGGTCGTGCGTTGGCTGCTGCCATCGCCGCCGAGTAAATTTTTCGCCGCGCCGAACGTTCTTTCTACATACCCGGCTGCACCTGCCGTGCAGCCCCCCCTACAACGATGGAGAACCAGCATGACGTCAGTATTCGACCGCGAGGACATCCTCTTTCAGGTCGTGGTCAACCACGAAGAGCAGTACTCGATCTGGCCGGATTACAAGGCCGTGCCAGAAGGCTGGCGCACCGTGGGCAAGAGCGGCCTGAAAAAGGAATGCCTGGCCTACATCGAGGAAGTCTGGACTGACATGCGCCCGCTGAGCCTGCGCCAGAAAATGGAAGGGCAGGCTGCGGTTCAATAAGCTTCCGGCCAAAAAGAAACCCGCTGGACTGGAGACAGTCAGCGGGTTTTTTCATGTCCGGAACATGCGTTGTCCTTGCTGGCCTCATCGCCAGCAGGCTGGCTCCCACATGGGATCACCTAACCCTGTAGGAGTGAGCCCGCTCGCGATGAACGATAACGCGGTGTAACTGAACTTACGCCCCACTCAGCCCCTTGAGCAGCAGATCCACATTCCCCTCAAGCTCCGCCACCGGATCTTCGGCATCAGTACTCAACACCACCAGATGACTACCGGACTCGGCGATCGCCGCTTTCACCGCGTCTGACGGTTGTCGGTGATGCAGCACCACCGCCACGTCATTGTCCTTGAGCGCCGCCGTCAATTGCTTCAAATCCTCCGGCGTCCACTCCGCATCAGGACGTGGATCCTGCCCGATCAGCTCCAGATTCAGGCTACCGATCAGATAGCCGAAGTGGTCGCTCAAGCTCATCACACTCAGATTGTCTGCATTGGCCAGACGCGCCTCGCTGTCGGCGCTGAGTTTGAGCAGGCGCTGTTTCAACGCCGCCAGGTTCGCTTCGATCTTCGGCTTGGCGGTCGGTGCCAGACGCACCAGATCCGCTGCCATCACGTCTGCCATGCGCCCCATGTTGTTGCTCGCCAGCCATGGCTGGCTGTTCAGTCCATCGACCTTCAACCCTGGTTGCACGGCAATACCGGGCAGGGCACCGTCGACCGGGCGTGCGGCATCGACCTCAACAATACGGATGTTGCTGCGACGGGCGATCGGGTACAGCGGGTCATCGGCCCACAGCGAGCGCACGCCGATGACCGCGTCGGCATTACTCGCCAGTTTGTCCAGCGCCGTAGCGCCGCGACCCGTGAAGTAAGCGGTCTGGCGGCTGCCCGGCAAGTTCGCCGGCGCCGCGCGTTCCAGGTTGATACCGGTGCCTTTGAGCAATGCTTCGCCCAAGCCGTAGGTGATCGGTAGCGAGGCCAACACCCGCAAGGGCTTGGAGCTTTCGGCGGCCATCAACGGGCTGCAGACCACGCCGCACAGCGCCATGCTCAGGGTCAGTTTTCTCAGTGAAAAAGCCATTTATCCAAGGTTCCCTTTCAGACTGGGTACGACACCGCGCGCGATGGCGGCGAGGGCGAACGCAATGCCGGCGACCAGAATGATCGCGGCGCCGGACGGGATCGGCAGATCGAAGACGATCGGCGCAAGAATCCCGCACAAGGTGCTGACGGTGGCAATCAGTACCGAACACCAGAAGAAGCCCTTGAGCGACTGGCTGAGCAAACGCGCCGCCGCCGCCGGAATCACCAGCAGGGCACCGACCAGAATCGCGCCGATGACTTTCACCGCCGCCACGGTGATCAGCGTCACCAGAATCACGAACAAGTAATCGAGGGTCTTCACCGCCACTCCGCGTACCGCCGCCAGTTGCGGATTGAAGCTGGCCAGCATGATGCGGTTGTACAGCGGCAGTGCGAGGGCCATGACCAGCGAACCGACGATGGCCAGCACCGCCAAATCATTGCCGTTGACGGTCAGCACCGAACCGAACAGCACGTTTTCCAGAATGTGTACGTTGATCTTGCCGGCCAGAATCAGCAGCAGGCTCGCACCCAGCGCCAGGGATACCGAGAGGAACACGCCGATCAAGGTGTCTGGCGCCAGACCCGTGCGGTTGCGCAGGTAGTTGAGCAGAATGCCGAACAGCAGGCAGTAACCGAACAGGCTGCCATACGGCCCGGTGTAGGGTTCGCCGAGCAGAATGCCGATGGCCACGCCGGTTAGCGCTGCGTGGCCGACTGCTTCGGAGAAAAACGCAAAGCGCTTGACCACCACCAGCGTGCCGAGGCCGCCGAGCACCGGGCCTATCAACAGACCCGCGAGCAGCGCATTGACCACAAAACCATAGGCCAGCGCTTCGGGCAGGTAACCCGACGAGGCCCAGCCCTGAACCATCAAACGAAAGGCTTCGTAACTCATCAGACAGCGCTCCGTGGATGGGTCGAAAACAGCGTCAGCAGACGCTCCGGGGTCAGCGCCTGTTGCGGTGTGGCATCGAACAGCACGCGACGGTTGAGACCGGTGACGCGATCGGCCAGACGTCCGACAGCCTCCAGATCATGTTCGATCCACAACACGGTGATGCCCGCCGCGCGCCAGTCCCCGAGCAGGCGTTCGAACACCTGAATCCCGGCCTCGTCGAGCGCCGACATCGGCTCATCCAGCACCAGCAGTTGCGGCGCCGGGATGAGCCCTTGGGCGAGCAGGACCCGCTGACGCTCACCGCCGGACAGAGCGCCCATGCGTCGCTTGCGCTTGTCTTGCATGCCGACCCGTTCCAGCGCCTCACCGATGGCGCCAGCGTAGTGTTTGCTCAAGCCGAGAAAGGCCGGGCGGCGCTGGCACATGGCGGCCATGAAATCGTCGACCGTCATTGGCAAGCCGCGGTCGAATTCCAGCGCTTGCGGCACGTAGCCAATGGTGCCGGGCTCGCCGGGCCATTGCAGGCTCAACTGGCCTTGATGCGGCATTTGGCCGAGCAAGGTCTTGATCAGCGAACTCTTGCCACCACCGTTGGGGCCGACCAGCGCATGCACGCTGCCGGGTTGAACCTGGAAGGTGACCTTGTCGAGAATGGTGGTGCGCCCAAGGGTCAGGCTGACATCAGCAAAATCGAGAGTCGGCCCGCAAACCTGTGGGAGCGAGCTTGCTCGCGAAGGTGTCGTGTCAGTCAACGGGTGCGTTGAGTGTTCAACCGCATTCGCGAGCAGGCTCGCTCCCACAGGGGTTTCGGACTGGTCAGAGAAGGTTTCTTTGGAGGTCATGCCCCTGACTCCTGAATCGCCCGCACCACGGTGTTGAGGTTGCCGGTCATTTCCTTTTCGTACTTGTCGGCGGTGTATTCGCCGTAGGAAATGTGCGACAGCGGGTACAGCTTCACACCGGACTCTCGCTGAATGGTGTCGACGTAAGAGGACGGAAAGTCCATTTCCGAGAAGATCACCTTCACGTCCAGTTCGCGCAGTTGGTCGATGGTCTTCTTCAACTGGCTCGGGCTCGGCTCGATACCGTGGGCCGGTTCGACCACGGCCGTCACTTCCAGACCGAATTCGCGCAGCAGGTAATCGTAAGCCGCGTGAACGGTGGCGACGCGCAGTTCGGCGTTCGGTGCCTGGATCAGCTTGGCCAGCGCGTCGGCGCGCATCTGCCGCAGACGTTTGCCGTAGGCACGGGCGTTCTGGGTGTAAGTCTTGGCGTTGTCCGGGTCGAGCTTGCCCAGTTCCCGGGCGATGTTGTTGACCTGGGCAATCGAAGCACTGATCGACAGGAACGTGTGCGGGTTGACCACTTTGCCGGCACCGCGCGCGGCAACTCCGGTGGCGGCCAGCAGCGGCACGTTTTCGTTGGCTTCGATGGTCTTGATGTTCGGTGTTTCGCTGGCGGCGATCATGCGGTCAGCGAAGTCGTCATGGCCGACACCGTTGAGCACGATCACGTCCAGGCCGCTGATACGTTTGATGTCCTCGGCCCTTGGCTCGTAAGCGTGCGGGTTGAAACCGGCCGGAATCAGCGGCACGACCTCGGCCTTGTCGCCGACGATGTTCGCCACGTAGCTGTAATAAGGATGCAGGGTAATGCCGATGCGCAGGCGTTTTGCCTGATCGGCACTGGCCAGTGGGCTCAACAGACAGGCACACAGGCCCATTAGAAACAGGCGCAACAACGGACGGCGTGGCGATGAAATAGACATGGGCAAACGGTCTTCTCTCGGGTGAGTGCGAGGAATCAATGGCGATGTTCGCGGGTAACCCCGGCATCGTATTGCGCGACGATCTGTTTCCAGCCGGCGGCGGACAGGGCCGCGTCGGTCAGCGCTTGAGGCGCCTTGAGTTCGGCTTGGCGGTTGAGCCATATATCTGGCGCCGCTTTGGCATCGGCATCGACGCGCATCAGAAACGAACCGGCGACGGCAGGCGTCTGGCTGTGACCGAAATAGGCGCTGTCGGCCTGCATTTGCCAGACGTGACCGCCACGACTGACGGAACTGGCGTCCTGGGCAAACGGAGCGAAACCTTCATCCGCCAGGTTTTGCGGGGTTGGCAGGGTTTTCTGCTCTTCACGCAGCAACTGGATTTCGTCCAGCGTCACCCGCAGGTCGGCATAGATGCCTTGCTCGGCGGCGCTAAGGTCACGCCGGGCATCGAACTGGTTGCTGGCGACGGGCTCCTGTTCATGGGAAACCCCGCGCCAGGCCACCGCGGAGCCGGCCAGCGCGAGGATCAGCAGACACAACAACAGAACGTTGAGGGTTTCGTGGCCGGCACCTGCCGGGCGCACGATTTGTGTGGTGGGCGTACTCATGGGGCTTCGATATCCGCTTGGTCGATTTCGACTACGTGGCCTGGGCCCGCGTCGAACAGCACGTAGAACTCGGCGCCGGGTTTCTTGAAGGTCAGGGTTGAGTCACTACCGAGCTTGCCGGGCACCAGAATGGTTTCGTCGTAGCCAATCACGTCGAGGGTCACGCCCGGGGCGCCGCTGCCGTCGGAAAAACCGCCGGTGCATTGGATCTGCTCGTCGTCGATGGCTTTGCATTCACACATCGGGTTATGCGCCAGAGCGCTGGCGCTGAAACCGGCGAACAGCACCAGCAGCGCGGCGCTCAGCCGCAGGCGGGAAGGGCGAGAGCAGCTCATGGTTTGGCTCCTTGTGTGTTCAGCCAGGCAAGGGTGGCGGGAGAGGCCTGGCTCAGGGGAATCGAGGCCTGATGCATGCTGCCGTCCCAGCCTTCCATGGTGATCCACAGTTCGGCATCGGCTTTGGTTTTTTCCGGGACTGGCAGTTGGGCACCCATGCGGTAAGGGGTGCCGAAGAAAATCACCCCGGCGGCGCGCAGACTGCGGGGTTTGCCGATGCGCAGATAAGTCGCCTTGACCTTGTCGACGCAAGCGTCACACAGGGCGGCGTTGAAGCCTTTCAGATAACCGGCCGGGCCGCCGCGCGGCGCTTCATCGCGCAACTCGGCGAGGCGCAGGCTCCAGGGGCCGACCTGAATTTCGCCGACTTCCCGTTCACCGAGGCCACTGTCGCCGCGGAACAGGGCGGCATCGGCGAAGTATTTGGGCATGAAGCCCAGCGGAATCAGCAGCAACAGCACGTTGATGTGAAACCGCCATTTGTGCCAGAACTGACTCAGGCGTGAGGGTTGAGCGGCAGCAGTGGATTTGCTCACAGGTTGGCCTCCGACACTTCACGATTCATGGCCGGTTGGGGCAGGACACGATTCTTTTTACTTTCCCGCTTGAGTGCGTTGGCGGTCGCCAGGGCGGTGCGTTTGGTCCAGATCAACAGGCCGCTGAGCACCATCATGCTCAGCAGCAGGCCGAAGAAAAACCAGATCAGCTTGATCCACAATCCGCCAAAGTCCCCGGTATGCAGCGGGCGCATGGATTCGGTGACGAATTCCAGTGAGGAACGATCGGACAACAACCGCGAAGCCGCCATGTCACCGTTGTACGGATTGATCGTGGCGGTCTGGAACATCAGCGGATACCAGCCCCGGCCACCGACACTCATATGGCTGTAGGCATTGCCCGGCAGGCTGACGAAACTGACCTCCAGGCCGGGGATCTTCTGCTGGGCGATTTCAATGGCGTGATCCAGGCTGATTCGCGTGGGCGGTGAGCCGTCCGGCGAAAGCGGTACAGCCTCACGGGCCATTGCCGGGATGATCGGTTCGCTGGAAATGGAAATCTGGTTATCCGACAGCAACGCCTGAATCAGGAACCAGGTGCCGGTGATGGAAATCACCGCAATGAACCAGATCGACCAGATACCGCTGAGTCGGTGGAAGTCTCCCCAGAAAATCCGCGCGCCGTGGCGAAAGCGCAGGGTCGGGTTAAAGAAACCTTTCCAGAAGCGTTTATAAACCACCAGACCAGTGATCAGCGAAACCAGCAAAGGCAGGCCGAGGAACGACACCAGATACCAGCCCCAACTGAAACCGTTGGTGAACGGCACGAGCCACCAGCCATGCAATGCACGGGTGAACGCCTTGAAATTGAAGGTCGGTGCCGTGCCCTGGATCACCCCGGTGTAAGGGTTGACGTAGACCGTCAGCGAACGACCGTCCGGGTAGCTGACCTCTACGTCCAGGGCAAAGTGTGATTCGTCGGGGCGGCTGATGCTTTCGACCACGGTCTGTGGTTCGGCTTTCTTGATCGCCGCCAGCACCTGATCGTAGCTGAGCAGCGGTGCATCGTCCGACGGCTGACTGGCGCGCATCTGCGGATTGGCGAGCCAGACGATCTCCTGGCTGACCACCGCCAACGTCCCGGTCACGCAGACAATCAGGACGAAAAACCAGATGGGTAACGCGAGCCAGCTATGCACCAGGAACCACAGTTTGGAGCGGGATTTCTTCGACATGATTACGCGTCTTGATTTCGGTGGAAGGGAGCACGGCTACGGGCTTCGCAGCACGGGATTCCCCGAAAGGCGTTCGTGGCTTTTGCCTACGCGAACGGCCTGCATCTCTATAGGACGGATGAGCGAGGTAAATCCCGATGATCGATATGAAAGCAAATGTTTCGCAATTCGCATCTGCACCACTGAACCCTTGTGGGAGATCAAACACGATTCATGAATGACGCCATCACCCTCCGCCAATTGATGCCCGCCACCCGCTCCCTATGATGGAAATCACCCGGATTGCCTCAGTGAGCGCCTTTGATGACCCCCAGAACCCTCTACGACAAACACATCGATGCACACACGGTGTGCCGCCTCGACGATCAGGGCCACGTGCTGCTGTATATCGATCGTCAGGTGATCAATGAGTACACCAGCCCGCAGGCTTTCAGCGGTTTGCGCGATGCCGGACGTGACGTCTGGCGCCCGGGCACGGCGCTGGCGGTGGTCGATCACGTCAACCCGACTGCGCCTGTGCGAGTGGCGGCAATGGCTGATGAGGGCGGCGCGCGGCAAGTGTCGTATCTGGCGGAAAACTGCCGGGACTTCGGCATCGAACTGCTGGATATCCTCGATAAACGCCAGGGCATCGAACATGTCATCGCTCCCGAGCAAGGCTTCATTCTGCCGGGCATGGTGATCGCTGCCGGCGACAGCCACACCACCACCTATGGCGCACTCGGCGCCTTCGGTTTCGGCATTGGCACCTCGGAAATCGAGCATCTGCTGGCCTCGCAGACCCTGGTCTACAAACGCCTGAAAACCCTGCGCGTGACCGTTGATGGCGAACTGGCCCCGGGGCTGACCTCAAAAGACGTGATCATGGCGCTGATCGGCCGGATCGGCGCGTCCGGGGCCACCGGCTTCGCCATCGAGTTTTGCGGTTCGACCATCGACGGTCTGAGCGTTGAAGCGCGGATGACCATCTGCAACATGGCGGTCGAAGCCGGTGCGCGCGGCGCATTCATGGCGCCGGACGACAAGGTCTTCGCCTACCTCAAAGGCAAACCCCGGGCGCCCGCAGGTGAGCTGTGGGAGCGCGGACTGACAGCGTGGCGAGAATTGCACAGCGATCCGGGCGCGGTGTTCGACCGGGAAGTTCATCTCGACGCCAGCCTGCTCGAACCGATGGTCACTTGGGGCACCAGCCCGGATCAGGCCGCCGCCATTGGTGCGCGAGTGCCGGATCCACAGGACATCAACGACCCGATCCTGCGTCAGGGCATGCGCCGCGCCCTCAAATACATGGGTCTGGAAGCGGGCATGGCGCTCAGCGATATCGTCATCAGCCATGCGTTTATCGGCTCATGCACCAACGCGCGGATCGAGGATTTGCGTGATGCCGCCAGCGTCGTGCGCGGGCAACGTGTGGCTGGGCATGTGCGGGCGATGATCGTACCCGGCTCCAGCGAAGTCCGCGCCCAAGCCGAGGCCGAAGGTTTGGCGCAAATCTTTATCGATGCCGGTTTTGAATGGCGCCAGTCGGGCTGCTCGATGTGCCTGGCGATGAACGACGACGTACTCGCGCCCGGTGACCGCTGCGCTTCGAGCACTAATCGCAATTTCGAGGGCCGTCAGGGCGCCGGCGCGCGCACCCATCTGATGAGCCCGGCAATGGTCGCCGCCGCTGCGATCAGAGGGCGACTCACCGACATCCGCCACTTTGGAGAACGCTCATGAGCCTGCAACCTTTCACTCAGGTCAGCGGCCAGGCCGCGCCGTTGCTGGCGGCCAACGTCGATACTGACGTGATCATGCCTAAACAGTTTCTCAAGGGTATCGATCGTCAGGGACTGGATCGCGGCTTGTTTTTCGATCTGCGGTTTCTGCCCGATGGCACGCCAAGTCCCGAATTCGTGTTGAACAAGCCAGCCTGGCAAGGGGCGAGTTTCCTTGTGGTCGGGCCGAATTTCGGCTGCGGTTCCAGCCGTGAGCATGCTGTGTGGGGCTTGCAGCAGATGAGCATCCGCGCGCTGATCGGCAGCAGTTTTGCCGGGATCTTTTATGACAACTGCCAGCGCAACGGGGTGTTGTTGATCACGCTGGAAGAGGCGCAGGTGCAGCGGATCGGGCGGCTTGTCGGCCAGCCTGACAGCGCGCGGATCAGTGTTGATCTGGAGGCACAGCAGATTGAATTGGCGGATGGCTCGGTGATTGATTTTCAGATTGATACGTTGCGCAAGACCGCGCTGTTGCTGGGGCTGGATGCGATCGGCAGCACGTTGCAGCGGCATGAGCAGATCAAGGCGTTCGAGCGCGAGCATCTAGCTAACAACCCTTGGCTATCCTGATACACCTCTGACCCTGTAAGCGTGAGCCTGCTCGCGATAGCGGCCATTCAGTCAATGATGATGTTGGCCGACACTGTGCAATCGCGAGCAGGCTCACTCCTATATTGGTTTTGTGGGGGTTTAACTACAGGGACAGATCCCGGAAATGCACCTGCAAAAACTCCACACACGCGCGCAATTTCCCCGAATGCGCCAATCGAGTCGGGTACACCGCCCAGACGTCGGCGCTCTGACTGTAATCGTCCAGCACCTGCACCAACCGTCCCTCATCCAGCAACGGCTTCACGTCCCACAATGAGCGCAGCAACATCCCACGACCATCCAGCGCCCATTGCAGGACGATCTCGCCATTGTTCGACGACAACGGCCCGCTGACCCGCACGCTTTCCTGCGTGCCGTCACGATGCAGATCCCAGATGCCGAACGCGTTGTCGCGCTCCTTGATCACCAGGCAATCGTGCTGCTGCAAATCATCTAGTGTCTGGGGCGTACCACGTCGTCGCAGATAGTCCGGTGCGGCACACAACACCCGTCGGTTGCTGGCCAGACGGCGAGCGATGTGTTGGCCGGGAATGTCATCACCCACGCGGATCTCCAGATCGAAACCCTCATTGACGATGTCCACCCCCCGGTCAAACAAATCGAGGCGAATCTCCAGTTGCGGGTAACGCTCGGCCAGCAACGAAACTGCAGGCGCGACGTGATTGCGGCCGAAACCGAAACTGCTGCAGATGTGCAGACGCCCAGACGGGCTGTCATGGGCGTCGGAAAGTTCGTCGTGCAGTTGCTGGAAGTCATCGAGAATGCGCAACGCCCAGCGCTGCACCCTTTCGCCGTCCTCGGTCAGAGACACGCGGCGACTGGTGCGGTGCAACAGGCGCGTGCCGAGGGTGGTTTCGAGAATCTGGATGCGCTTGCTGACGTAAGCCGGGGAAAGGCCCAACTCATCCGCCGCAGCGGCGAAGCCGTTCTTGCGGATCACGGTGAGCAGCACGCGCAGGTCTTCGGGCAGGGGCACGGTGTCTTTCTTCTGGGTCATGGCAAAACGAGCACTTGCGGCACAAGCCGCCAGCATAGCATCGGCACTTGCAGGCTCGGTTCAGCGCAGAAAATCCAGCGCTTCGGCGAGCAATAGTTCGGGGATTTCTTCGGCGATGTAATGGCCGGCGGGCAAGGATTGGCCGCTAACGTTGGCGGCCACCTGCTGCCATTCCTTGAGCGGATCGAAGCAGCGCCCGACTGTGCCCTCGGCGCCCCACAAAACCCGCAGTGGCAGGTGCAGATGGCGCTGCGCAGCAATGTCGGCGCGATCATGTTCCAGATCGATGCCGGCGCTGGCGCGGTAGTCCTCGCAGATACCGCGAGCGCTGCCCGGCTGCTGCAAGCAGCGCAGGTATTCGCCGAACGCTTCGTCGGTAAACGGCTTGAGTCCGGCACTGCGACTGCCCATCACGCTGCGCAGGTAAGACTCGGGATCGGCCTCGATCAGGGTTTCCGGCAGCGGCGCCGGGCGAATCAGGAAGAACCAGTGCCAGTAGGCGCGGGCGAAGGCTTCGTTGGTTTGTGCATACATCGACAGGGTCGGGGCGATGTCCAGCAGCATCATGCGTTGCACGGCGGCGGGGTGGTCGAGCGCCAGTCGATGGGCGACCCGGGCGCCACGGTCGTGGGCAAGGACCGAGAACTGCTCGAAGCCCAGCGCCTGCATCAGTTCGATGTTGTCCCGGGCCATTTCGCGTTTTGAGTAGTTGTGGTGCAACTCGTCGGCGGCCGGGCGCTCGCTATCGCCATAACCGCGCAGGTCGGCGGCGACCACGGTGAAGTGCTCGGCCAGTTGTTCGGCAATCTTGTGCCAGATCACATGGGTCTGCGGGTGACCGTGCAACAGCAACAGGCCTGGGCCGCTACCGCCGAGACGATAGGCAATGTCGACGCCGTTGACGTGACGCTGGTTTTTGAGGAATCCGGCAAACATCGGGCTGATCCTTGTTCAGGGTTTTATAGATGCATCCTGAAATTGTCCGGGGGTTGGGGCAAGGGGCAAAGCGTGAGGGGCGGGTTCATGAAGTGTGTTGTCAGTGATGGCCTCATCGCGGGCAAGCCCGCTCCCACAGAGATCTGAGGGGTGACAGCTATTTATGCCACCCCGCGAAACACTGTGGGAGCGAGCCTGCTCGCGAAGAGGCCAGTGATAACACTCCAAAGCTCAACCTTGTTGAAACATCTCCATCGCCCGCTGCTTGATTTGCTCTTCGGTCAGATCTTCCTTGTGCGTGGCCAGAAACCACAGATGCCCATACGGATCCTTCAACGTCCCGCTGCGATCACCGTAAAACTGATCCTTGACCTCGGACACCACCGTCGCACCGGCATCCAGCGCCCGTTGGAATGATTTATCGACATCGGTCACGTATAGATGCAAACCGACTGATACAGCTTTGTCGGGATTGCTCAATGGCCCCTGATCGCACGGCGAGCCGAGCATGATTGCGCTGTCGCCAATACGCAGCTCCGCGTGGCCGATGCCGCCGTCGGGCATGGCCAGACGCATGACTTCGGTGGCACCGAAGGCTTTCTTATAGAAATCGATGGCCTCAGCAGCCTTTTGGATGCCGAGATACGGGGTAATGCTGTGATACCCCTCCGGGATAGGTTTGACGCTCATGACGTTCTCCCTGATTGTTGTTCTACGAGGTGTAACTTCACCGGATTACCGGAAAAACCACTATAGGGCTGTCTTCGCGGCCAGGATTTTCGCCCGACGAGCAGCACCCATCATCAGTCCTGAATAAAGTGTGGCCCCGGCCCCTGTTCGCCCAACACGTCACCCTGATTGCGCAACGGGCAGGCCTCCATCGACAAACAGCCACAACCGATGCAGCCCGTGAGCCGGTCGCGCAGCAGTGTCAATTGATTGATCCGCTCATCCAGCTCCCGACGCCACTGCTCAGACAGAATCTTCCAGTCCGCTGCCGTCGGTGCGCGATCATCCGGAAGATTTTTCAGTGCCTCACCGATCTCTGCCAGAGGAATCCCCAGACGCTGCGCAACTTTGATCAACGCCACCCGGCGCAGCACGGTTCGTGGATAACGGCGTTGATTGCCGGCATTGCGCTGGCTCTTGATCAAGCCTTTGGATTCATAAAAATGCAGCGCGGTGACCGCAACGCCGCTGCGCGCCGCGACCTCGCCGACGGTTAGCTGCTTGTGCACAGTCTCTTTGGTGATCATTTGAAGATAGCTCTTGACCTTGACTTAACTAGAGGTTTTACCCTGCGCTTCGTCGAGTCGCAAGATTCGCCTTACAGCCAAGTGGGGACTTTTCATGCAAGCATCAGCGAAAAACCGCAGCTTCACACAATTGATCGAATTCGAGATCGAGCCACGGCAGCAACCGGCGCTGGTCTCGGCGCTGTCGGTGCAGGCCGAGCGTCTGGCCCAGCGCTACGGAGGTTTCGTCAGCGCGAGTGTGCAAGCCAGCGACGATGGCCGGCGGGTATTGAGCTTTCTGCAATGGCAGAGCCGCGAGGCGGGGGAGGCCGCATTCAGCAGTTTCGAAAGCGGCGAGCAGGATTTCTGGCAGTTGATCCGCACCCATCAGGCGAAAACCGTGACTTTCAACTCGTTTCAGGTATTGAGCAGCATCGCCCGCAGTCACGACGATGCACTGCACTGCAATCTGGTGAGTTAGATGAACAACTGGATCAGCTGCTTAGAACGTTTATCGATCTTTATAGATATCTAAGAGATAGGCGCAGTCATTGCTGATTCACTGATAGCCACTATTGAAAGCGTTGATTTCTGCGCGAGCGTACCGGGGCGTAGCCTTTCTCCATCGACCCCCACCGCTCGCCAGGACGCTCCCATGAATCGTTTACTGACTGTTTCTCTGCTGCTCGCTGTCTCCGTACTTGCCGGTTGTGCCTCTCACAACTCTCCAGAGCTGCGCCCCTACACCGAAGAAGAATCTCGGGAGTTGGCGATGGAAGCGCTGAACCGCAGCGGTTTGTCCTTTGACGAATACCACGCTAAGAAAGCTCAGTTGCTCGGCCAGTCGCAGTTCGACAAGAAGGCTGAAATGAGCGCGGAACGTGCCGTACAGCTGCACGGTCGGCCAAGCTGAAAACAAACTGTACTGCTAGAAGTTTTACCCAACTGTCCGTGGGTTTACCGGCCTGCGTGGGATAGGGTCTACACCTGAATGACCCTGACGGATTTGCCCACGATGACCCTCTCGCTTGATCTATTGTTGGGCTTTGCCCTGTTTGCTCTTGTCACCTCGATAACGCCGGGGCCAAACAACACCATGTTGCTGGCATCGGGCGTGAACTTCGGCTTTAACCGCACCATCCCGCACATGCTGGGCATTACCTGTGGCTTTTTTGTCCTGGTGGTGGCGGTGGGTTTTGGCCTGGGCGCGGTGTTCCAGACCTATCCGATTCTTTATACGATTCTGCGTTATGTCGGCGCGGCGTATCTGTTGTATCTGGCGTGGAAGATTGCTCATTCGGGACCGGTCGGTGACAACGTTCAAGGCGAAGCCAAACCGATCAGCTACCTCGGCGCAGCAGCGTTCCAGTGGGTCAATCCTAAAGCGTGGATCATGGCCATCGGTGCCATCAGCACGTACACGCCGATGCAGGGTTACTTCACCAATGTGCTGGTGATCGCTGCCGTGTTCGCCATCATCAATCTGCCGAGCGTCGGCGTCTGGGCGGCGTGCGGCACGCTCCTGCGCAATGTGCTGAAGGACCCGCGCTGGTTGCGCGTGTTCAACTGGGGCATGGCGGCGTTGCTGGTGGTTTCCCTGTACCCGTTACTTCTCGAAAGCTTTAGCTGACGCATTGCTTCAACCGCTGGCCCGATGCCTGTTAAGCTCGGCTTCAGGAGCGTTCCTACGCACTTTTAAATGAAGTTGTTCTTCTTTAACGGCATCCGATCAGGTATTGATGACGCTCTCGAACCGACGCGCAGCTCACAAGGCTGCGCTGTGCCGTTTGCAGATACGAGCCTCCTGATCCCGGAACACGCTCTGCGAGTCTTTTATGAACACACGTCCGTTGTATTTCGATTACGCCGCCACTACTCCGGTGGACGAGCGGGTCATCCAGGTGATGATCGAATGTCTGGGGTTTCACGGTAATTTCGGCAACCCGGCTTCCAGCTCCCATGCTTTTGGCCAGCAGGCCCGGCAAACGGTTGAGCAGGCCCGCCGACAAGTCGACGAACTGGTCGGCGCGCAAGCCGAACAGATCGTCTGGACTTCCGGTGCTACCGAGTCCAATAACCTTGCTCTCAAAGGTGTAGCCCAAGCGCGCGGCGTGTCCGGCGGGCACATCATTACCAGCCAGATCGAACACAAAGCCATCCTCGATACCGCCCGTCAATTGCAGGACGCTGGCGTTGCCGTGACTTATCTGGTGCCGGACGCCGACGGCCTGATTACCCCGCAAGCGGTCAGCGAAGCGATGCGTGATGACACCTTTCTGGTGTCGCTGATGCTGGTTAACAACGAACTCGGCACCGTCAACGACATCCCTGCCATCGGTGAAGTCGTTCGCGGTCGCGAGGCGTTGTTCCATGTCGATGCGGCTCAGGGCGCGGGCAAAGTGGCAATCGATCTGACGCAATGGCCGGTCGATCTGATGTCGTTCTCGGCGCATAAACTCTACGGCCCCAAAGGCATCGGTGCGCTGTACGTCGGCCCGCGTGCGCAAAAGCGCGTCCAAGCGCAGATACATGGTGGCGGGCATGAGAGCGGGTTGCGCTCCGGAACACTTGCGACGCATCAGATCGCCGCGATGGGTGCGGCATTCGCCTTGGCCGCTGCTTCATTTGATGAAGAGAAAAACTCCATCGTCGCTTTGCGTGAACGCTTGCTCGAACAACTTTTGAGCCTGCCGGGCGTGCGCCTCAACGGCAGTGCCACGCAACGCATTCCGCATACCTTGAGCCTGACCTTCAGCGAAGGCGAGTTCAATAGTGCGGCGCTTAGCCATTCAATCGCATTCTCCGCGACCTCGGCCTGCAATTCCGCGAGTAACGCGCCATCCCACGTGCTGTTGGCACTGGGGCATGACACAAGGCTGGCCGGGCGTACGATTCGCCTGAGTCTCGGCCGTTTCACCACCGCTGAAGATATCGACAAGGCTTTTGAACTGATCAAGACCGCCTGCACCAGTGCTCCGGCATTCTGGGCGACAGGGCTTTAAACGCGCCGACCTGATGGCGACGAACAATAACGATGAAGTGATTGGCAGGAGACATGATGAGTACCCAGACTTTGACCGAGGGATCGGTTCCCCAGCGCCTTGCGCACACCCGTGAACTGATGCGCCGCGAAGGCATTCATGCGCTGTTGGTGCCTTCCGCCGACCCGCATCTGTCGGAATATCTGCCGGGGTACTGGCAAGGCCGCCAGTGGCTGTCGGGTTTCCATGGTTCGGTCGGGACTTTGATTGTCACCCACGATTTCGCCGGCGTTTGGGCCGACAGTCGTTACTGGGAACAGGCGACCAAGGAACTCAATGGCAGCGGCATCGAGCTGGTCAAGCTGCAACCCGGTCAGCCAAGCCCGCTGGACTGGCTAGCCGAGCAGACACCTGAAGGTGGCGTGGTTGCGGTCGATGGCGCGGTGATGGCAGTGGCCTCTGCGCGCACACTGGGCAGTAAACTTGAAGCGCGCGGTGCCCGTCTGCGTACCGATATCGATCTGTTGACGGAAGTCTGGAGCGACCGGCCGACGCTGCCGAATGCACCGATCTATCAGCATCTGCCGCCACAAGCGACCGTCAGCCGTGGCGAGAAACTCGCCAAACTGCGTGAATCCTTGCAGGAGCGCGGCGCCGATTGGCACTTCATCGCCACCCTCGACGATATCGCGTGGCTGTTCAACCTGCGTGGCGGCGATGTGTCGTTCAACCCGGTGTTTGTTTCCTTCGCCTTGATCAATCAGCAGCAGGCCACCTTGTTTGTCGCGCTGAGCAAGATCGATGCGCAGTTGCGCGCAGTACTCGAACACGATGGCGTGACGCTGCGTGATTACAGCGAAGTGTCCGACGCCTTGCGCGCCGTGCCGAGTGGCGCGAGCCTGTTGGTGGATCCGGCGCGCGTCACCAGCGGTCTGCTGGATAACCTCGACAGCGGTGTGAAATTGGTCGAAGGCTTGAACCCGACGACACTGGCCAAGTCGCAAAAAAGTGAAGCCGACGCCGCGCACATCCGTAAAGCGATGGAGCAGGACGGCGCAGCGCTGTGCGAATTCTTCGCCTGGCTGGAGTCGGCCTGGGGCCGCGAGCGCATTACCGAACTGACCATCGACGAGAAGCTCACCGCTGCCCGTGAACGTCGTCCGGATTACGTTTCCCTGAGTTTCAACACTATCGCGGCATTCAACGCCAATGGCGCGATGCCGCACTATCACGCCACTGAAGAAGAACACGCGGTGATCGAAGGCGACGGCCTGTTGCTGATCGATTCCGGCGGTCAGTATCTCGGCGGCACGACCGACATCACGCGGATGGTGCCGGTCGGTACGCCAACCGAAGAGCAGAAGCGCGATTGCACGCGTGTGTTGAAAGGCGTGATTGCGCTGTCGCGGGCACAGTTTCCGAAAGGCATTCTATCGCCGTTGCTGGATGCCATCGCTCGCGCGCCGATCTGGGCTGAAAGCGTCGACTACGGTCACGGCACCGGTCACGGCGTCGGTTATTTCCTCAATGTTCACGAAGGCCCACAGGTCATTGCCTATCAGGCAGTGCCGGCGCCGCAAACCGCGATGCAACCGGGCATGATCACTTCCATCGAGCCTGGTACTTATCGTCCTGGCCGTTGGGGCGTGCGTATCGAGAACCTGGCGATGAACCAAGTGGCGGAGAGTAGCGAGTTCGGCGAGTTTCTCAAGTTTGAAACCTTGACCCTGTGCCCTATTGACACGCGCTGCCTGGTGCCAGCGTTGCTGACTCAGGACGAGAAACAGTGGTTCAACGCTTACCACGCGCAGGTGCGTGAACGTTTGAGTCCGTTGCTCGACGGTGCTGCGCTGGAATGGCTGAACACGCGTACTGCGGCCATTTGATGGGTTGGCACTCAGGCGCTGAAGTCCGCGCTTGAGTGCCGGGATCAATCTAGGTCAAGGCTTCTTCGACGAAGTCCAGGCGATCCTGCCCGAAGAACATCTGGTTGCCGACAAACATTGTTGGGGCACCGAAAACGCCACGTTTAACCGCGGTTTCGGTGTTCACCTTCAGTGCAGCCTTCACGGTTTCATCGTTGGTCAACGCCAGGACTTCATCGGGATCGAACCCATGTTCGATCAATACGCCAGCAACGATTACCGGGTCGTTGAGGTTTGCGCCTTCCACCCACAACGCAGCGAACAGACAATCGATAAACGCCTCAAAGCGTTCCGGCTGGCGTAGCTGTATGCCAGTGACGGCGCGCATCAACAGCAGCGTGTTGATCGGGAAGTGCGGGTTGAACTTGAGGGACACGCCATAGCGTTTGGCGTAGCGATCCAGATCCTGAAACATATAGCGACCCTTGGCCGGAATCATTGCCGGCGATGCATTGCCGGTCGCCTTGAATACACCACCGAGCAACATCGGAATGTATGTCAGCTCGCTATTGGTATCAGCGCAGATCTTTGGCAGCTGGGTGTAGGCCAGATACGTCGCAGGGCTGCCGAGGTCAAAATAGAATTCCACGGTTTTCGTCATTGTCGCTGCTCTCTATTTATTGTTTTGGGCGGTGGGTTCACCAGCGTTCGTTCCAGGGGCGCAGATCCAGCTCAAAGGTCCACGCATCACGTGGCTGACTGTGCAAATACCAATAGTTTTCGGCGATGTGTTCGGGGTTGAGAATACCGTCCTGATCCTTGGTGGCGTATTTCTCAGGGAAGCTGTTGCGGATGAAGTCGGTATCAATGGCTCCATCGACTACCACATGGGCGACGTGGATGTTCATAGGGCCAAGTTCCCGCGCCATGCTTTGCGCCAGTGCGCGAATGCCGTGTTTAGCTCCGGCGAACGCGGCGAAGCCTGACGCACCGCGAAGTCCGGCAGTGGCACCGGTGAACAGAATCGTACCGCGCTGACGGGTGACCATGCGTTTGGCTACTTCACGGGCATTGAGGAAACCGGAGAAACAGGCCATTTCCCAGATCTTGAAATACTTGCGCGCAGTTTCTTCGAGGATGCTGCAGGGCACGTTGGCGCCGATGTTGAATACAAAGGCTTCGATTGGACCGAGGCGGGTTTCGATGTCTTCAATCAGAGCGATTACGTCTTCTTCTTTGCGCGCATCGCAGGCAAAACCATGAGCTTCGCCGCCCTCAGCCTCAATGGCCTCCACCAGCGGCTGCAATTTGTCGGCGCTGCGCCGTGTAACACAGGCGATGAATCCTTCCTTGGCAAAGCGCTTGGCAATGGCTCCGCCGGTTGCATCGCCTGCACCGACAACCAATACGACCTTCTTGTTATTCATGGGTAGACCCCTTTAGTAAACGATCGTTAAGTGAACGAACGTTATGCTAGGATCCGATTAACGTCAAGGCGGTCAATTCGAGGGCAAACACATGCGTTACTCCGCCAGTCACAAGCTGGAAACCCGAGAGAAATTATTGCAGAGCAGTGCGCTGTCGGCGAAGCGATCCGGGTTTTCCACGGTCGGTGTCGATGGTTTGATGAAGGCTATTGGCCTGAGTGGCGCGGCGTTTTACAGCCACTTTTCGTCGAAAGATGCGCTGTTTATTGCCATCGTCGAGAGAGAGTTGGGGCAAAGCATGGAGCGATTGGGTGGGCAAAGCGAGCCGGATCGCGAGCGGCTGCAACGCTGCCTCAGACATTATTTGAGCATGGCTCATGTTGAACAACCCGAATCTGGCTGTGCTTTGCCTGCGTTAGGCGCGGAAATCGCTCGTTCGGATATTCAGGTACGCGAGCAGGCAGAGCTGTGGATCTGCCGGCTTCAGGAGAGTTGGGCGCGGATACTTGAGAGTGACAGTCTGGCATGGTCGGTTCTGTCGCAGTGCGTGGGAGCACTGGTGGTGGCGCGTATGTTGGCCAGCCCGGACATTCAGAGAACAGTGCTGAAGTCCAGCCATGACGAGATTTGTCGCCAGATCACCAGGCAGCCCTGACCTATTTACAGATGACTATCATGCTGCGGCTGGTATAGCCCGCAGGATTGAGGCCGAATGGATAGTCGCCAGGCTCCTCCACGGAATCTCCCGATTTGGCGATAACTTTGTAGCCTTTCGGAGCGCAGGAGCTGGCTGCGCTGTTATAGCACTGGTCCCAGGAGGACGAGAGCCCCGAGCAGTTGATGTGCAGCCCTTTTTTGCCGTGCTTTACCTGGGTTTTCGAGGTCGCCGCGCAACCCGCGATTGCGAGTACGGCGATCAATATCAAAATTCGTTTCATTCCCGTCCTTATAGCGGCCACGAGTCTGGCGCTCGGGTCTGCCTGTATTCGCCTGCGCTCAAAGCGTTTTGAAATCCCTGTCCGAAAAAATCCATGTCTGGCATTGGGTTACGAGCCTAAACATGGCCTATATGAACGCCAATTGCCAGACCTTCGTTAAATCCTGTTTCAATCTGCCGCGATGGCAGGCTTGGCGGCACTGCCCATGGTCATGGTCGCGCCGACGGAAGCCAGAATAATGCACAGGATCGCCATCCATTGTGACAGCGTGAGGTATTCCTGCAGAAACAGCAGGCCCGACAATGCTCCGAACGCGGGTTCGATGCTCATCAAAGTACCGAAAGTGCGCGCGGGCATGCGGGTGAGCGCGACCATTTCCAGTGTGTAGGGGAGGGCAGTGGACAGGATCGCGACGCCAATCGCGATTGGAATCAGTGATGGCGTCAGTAGCGCAGCGCCAGCATGCACGATGCCTATGGGGGCTACAAACAATGCCGCAATCATTACGCCTAACGCTGCGGTCGTGACGCCGTTGTCAGCGCCGGCCTTCTGGCCGAACAGAATGTAAAGTGCCCAGCAGACTCCGGCACCCAGGGCGTAACTTGCACCGATCAAATCGATTCCGGCAGTGGTTGCTCCCGTCGGTATCAACAGCATGAGTCCGGCGGCGGCCAGGCCGATCCATAGAAAGTCGATGGCGCGACGGGATGCATATATAGCTACAGCGAGCGGGCCAGTGAATTCGAGAGCAACTGCTATGCCCAGCGGCACTGTGCGCAATGACATATAGAAGAGGAAGTTCATGCCGCCCAGCGCCATGCCGTAGACAATCACTGTGCGCAACGACTTGGATGTCAGCTTCGCGCGCCACGGACGCAGCAGTAACAACATGATCACGCTGGCGAAGATCAGACGCAGAGTGGTAGTTCCTTGAGCGCCCACTACGGGGAACATGCTTTTGGCCAGGGATGCACCGGACTGGATCGATGCCATGGCTATTAATAGCAGGCCAACCGGGAACAGCATGGAGGCAAGAGAGCGTGGTTGGTCATTCATTGCGCGGCATCGTCCGAAATAAGAGCAGAGTATTGTTTTGGCTATTGGGCAATATACTGCGCAATCTCGCCTATGCCGTCTATATATAAGCTGGGTTTTCAGCTGTTTCGATGAAAAGTAAAATTAACGGTTGACGGCAGATTCTGGAAGTCTATAATTCGCCCCACTTCCGGCGCAGTCGAAACGGAAAACTCCTTGAGATTCAATGAGTTACACGGTTTTCGGCAGTGGGTTGCTTCAGTTCATCGAAGCCTGGAAGGAGTTGAAAGAGCGGTGATGTTTGGCTCTTTTAACGGTTCGATCTTCTCGGTCGAAAGCGGAGAAAAAGAGGTGTTGACAACAGCGAGTAACGCTGTAGAATTCGCCTCCCGCTAACGAGAGATCGGAAGCGCAAGTGGTTGAAGTTGTTGAAGAATTCTTCGAAAACTTCTGAAAATAATCACTTGACAGCAAATGAGGCTGCTGTAGAATGCGCGCCTCGGTTGAGACGAAAGATCTTAACCAACCGCTCTTTAACTACTGAATCAAGCAATTCGTGTGGGTGCT
>NZ_JBIUWI010000018.1:0-9223 GCF_044743385.1 Pseudomonas sp. NPDC087639
GTGCTTAAGACGACGGAACTTTATGATGCTTAATTTATCGTGACGACCTTGGGAGATCACTTCAGCCACAACAGTAGCGCCAGCAACAACTGGAGCGCCGATATTCACGTCGTCGCCATTGGCAACCAACAGAACGCGATCAAAGGTAACGGATTCGCCAGTAGCGATTTCCAGTTTTTCGATCTTCAGGTATTCACCTGGGGCGACCTTGTATTGCTTGCCGCCAGTAACGATTACTGCATAAGACATGGTATTTCTCCGATAATCCTGCTCACCCAGCTCTTTATAAGAAGAGGTATTGGCTGGCATGGCTGCATGAGGCTGGAAGGCCTGCTTGCAATTGCGTAAGGCAGGTGCTGCCCAGGAAGTTCAGGGTGCGCGATTGTACGCAAGGCGCGGCAGGCTTGCAAGTAGCCGTCCATCGCGCCTTGACAGGTCTGGACGGGGGTCCTAGCATGCCGCGCAACCCTTCTGGAGCGACTCTCGCTGATGCAACCCCAAGCTTTCTACCGCGCGGTGGCGGACGATTTTAGCGCCGTCGACGGCATGATCAAGAAGCAGCTGACTTCCCGAGTGCCGCTGGTATCGAAAATCGGCGACTACATCACGTCGGC
Source organism: Pseudomonas sp. NPDC087639 (assembly GCF_044743385.1). NCBI lineage: Bacteria > Pseudomonadati > Pseudomonadota > Gammaproteobacteria > Pseudomonadales > Pseudomonadaceae > Pseudomonas > Pseudomonas sp. NPDC087639. The sequence goes on from NZ_JBIUWI010000018.1 coordinate 615, forward strand.
CGGCGGCAAACGTCTGCGTCCTTTATTAGTGTTGCTGTGTGGCAAGGCCTTGGGTCGCGAAGGCGACGACATGCGCCTGCTGGCGGCGACCATCGAATTCCTGCACACGGCCACCCTGCTGCATGACGACGTCGTCGACATGTCCGGCATGCGTCGTGGCCGTTCAACCGCCAACGCCATGTGGGGCAACGCCCCGAGCGTGCTGGTCGGCGACTTCCTGTACTCGCGCTCGTTCGAAATGATGGTCGAACTGGGCTCGATGCCGGTGATGAAGATCCTGTCCCAGGCCACGCGCATCATCGCCGAAGGCGAAGTATTGCAACTGTCGAAGGTGCGCGACGCCAGCACCACCGAAGAAACCTACATGGAAGTCATCCGCGGCAAGACCGCGATGCTCTTCGAAGCTTCGACCCACAGCGCCGCCGCTTTGGCCGGTGCCACCGCCGAGCAGAGCGAAGCCCTGCGCACCTTCGGTGATCACCTGGGCGTGGCGTTCCAACTGGTCGACGACCTGCTCGACTACAAGGGCGACGCCGAAACCCTGGGCAAGAACGTCGGTGACGATCTGGCCGAAGGCAAACCGACTCTGCCGCTGATCTTCACCATGCGCGAAGGCACGCCTGAGCAGGCTGCACTGGTGCGCCAGGCGATCCAGAAAGGCGGGATCGAAAACCTGGAAAGCATCCGCGTCGCCGTGGAAGCGTCCGGTTCGCTGGAGTACACCGCGCAACTGGCCCGTGATTACGTGGCCCGTGCGATCAAGTGCCTCGATGCGCTGCCGGCCAGCGAATACCGCGATGCACTGGTTGAACTGAGTGAGTTTGCGGTCGCGCGCACGCACTGATTCTGCCCGCCTCACCATAAGCCGCAGCCTTCTCTGAAGCCTGCGGCTTTTTGTTGCCTGCCCTCTCACGGCAAAAACCTTATACAATGTGCGACTTTTAGCGAACCACATCCTCAAGGAGCCTTAGTGAGCACGCTGCCACCCTGCCCGAAATGCAATTCCGAATACACCTATGAAGACGGTGCCCAACTGATCTGCCCGGAGTGCGCCCACGAGTGGTCTGCCAATGGCGAAGCCGAAGTGGCCTCTGACGATGCAGTGAAGAAGGATTCGGTCGGTAACGTCCTGCAGGACGGCGACACCATCACCGTGATCAAGGACCTGAAGGTCAAGGGCACGTCGCTGGTGGTCAAGGTCGGCACCAAGGTCAAGAACATCCGCTTGTGCGATGGCGACCACGATATCGACTGCAAGATCGACGGCATCGGCCCGATGAAACTCAAATCCGAGTTCGTCAGAAAAGTCTGAGCCTGCTGTCATCCATCCCGCGCCAGCCGTGGGATGGAGCTCCACCCTCCTCGTTTTCCCCCAGAAAAACCACGCAATAGCTAAACGCCAGCCGTTTTGACCTTACGCAATCTTTACCCTTAAAAACTCGCAACATGCCAATAGTCGCTTGCTATTTGATGAATAAGAATTATTCTCATTGAAACCCTTTCAAGGAGATTAGAACCATGACTTATTTGATCGACGCCTGGCTGGACCGCCCACACCCTTATCTGAGAATCCTGCATCGGGAAACCGGCGAAGTCTGCGCAGTGCTGGAAGAAGAAGCGCTGCATGAGCTGCAGGATCAAGGGGACCTGGACGTCACCAGCCTGAATTCCAGCGAGCCGCTGGTGCTCAAGGAACTCGTGCGCAATCTGTTTCTGTTCTGCTATGCCCGGGCCTTGCGCCCGACCAATGAGCTGCATCACAAGATCGAAATATGAGCAGTACCACAAAAAATTGTGGGAGCCAGATTACTGGCGATGGCATCAACGCGGTTCTGAAAGAAAACCCCGTCGCACCATCGCCAGCAGGCTGGCTCCCACATTAGCCCATCACAAGGACAGGCCAGGTCTTACAGAACGTCGAGCAGCTCGACGTCGAACACCAGAACGCTGTGCGGCGGGATGCTGCCAACGCCTTGAGCGCCGTAAGCCAGTTCGCTCGGCACGTACAGACGCCACTTGCTGCCGGCATTCATCAGTTGCAGAGCTTCGGTCCAGCCGGCAATCACGCCGCCAACCGGGAATTCTGCAGGCTGGCCGCGCTCGTAGGAGCTGTCGAACACAGTGCCGTCGATCAGGGTGCCGTGGTAGTGAGTACGCACTTGATCTTCACGGGTAGGCTTGGCGCCTTCGCCCTGAGTCAGCACTTCGAATTGCAGGCCGGACGCCAGAGTGGTGATGCCGTCACGCTTGGCGTTCTCAGCCAGGAATGCCAGGCCTTCGCCCGCAGCGGCTTCAGCTTTGGCAGCGGCTTCGGCTTGCATGATCTCGCGGATCACTTTGAAGCTGGCGGACATTTCTTCCTGACCCACACGGCTTGGCTTGCCGGCGAAGGCGTCGGTCAGACCGGCCAGGATGGCGTCCAGGCTGACACCCGGTGGCGGGTTGTCGCGCAGCTGGTCACCCAGCTGACGGCCGATGCCATAGCTGACGCGGGTTTCATCGGTGGACAGATTTACTTCGGACATGACACTGCTCCGCTGTGCGGACGACCTCAAGACTTGCCGTGCGAACACAGCGCGTCCCGGCGCGCCCGGAACCAAAAAGGGCGAGCAGACTAGCACAGATGCCCCGTCGGTTGGGGCACGGGGTCTACAGGGCGGAGCGCCAGGCAATCGGCAATTTCAGGCTCTCTTCAATGCTGGCACTTAGTCCACACATTTCATCATGCACCGAGGTGTGGACGAGGTTGAACGGCAGCACCGGAAAGTTATGCAGCAAATCTCGTGCATGCTCCACCGAACGCAGCGTCAGCATGTTGCCCTTGAGATCGCTCAACGGATACGCCGCCCCATGCATCCGCGCTTCCAGCAGATAAATCCCGCCTTCCATGGAGATCAGATTCAGCTCATCTACTTTTTTGGCGATAGCAAACGCATTCAACTCTTGCAGGTTCATGAACACACCTCTCGCAGTGGCGAGCCAAGACCTCTACAGGGATATGCCCGCACGCCCCAAAGCACAAGCCACAAACGACACCGCCCGTCTGTTTCGCAACAGACGGGCGGTGTTTTTGTGTTGCGAGGGGGGATCGCTACGCGATCCAGCGGGAGCAAGCTCCCTCGCCACAATGATCAGTGCTTGGTGAGCTTGTCGAGGTAACCCATGGCAAACGCCGAGATCACAAAGGTCATGTGGATGATCACGTACCACATCAGGTGCTCGGGATCGACGTTCTTGGCGTCCATGAAGATCCGCAGCAGGTGGATCGAGGAGATCGCCACGATCGAGGCCGCCACTTTCATCTTCAGCGACGAAGAGTCCATGGTTCCGAGCCAGCTGAGTTTTTCCTTGCCTTCGTCGATGTTCAGTTCGGAAACGAAGTTCTCGTAGCCGGAAATCATCACCATCACCAGCAGGCCACCCACCAGCGCCATGTCGATCAGCGACAGCAGCACCAGAATCAGCTCCGACTCGGCCATCGAGAACACGTTGGGCAGGATGTGGAAAACTTCCTGGAAAAATTTCAGCGCCAACGCCAGCAGCCCGAGTGACAACCCGATGTAGATCGGCGCCAGCAGCCAACGCGAGGCGTACATTGCATTTTCGATAAAGCGTTCCATTGAATCTCACACAAGGGGGGTTGTAATGGGTGGCGAGTATACCAGCCACCTGTGACAGCCAGAAACCGCCCGGAAATCCGCCACCTGCGTGTGTGTGACAAGGTTTTTCTGCTAGTGTCCAAATCATTGACAGCCCAGCGACAGTGGACAGGACGAGTGGAAATGGATCTGCGATTGCCGATAACGACTGCCGGAATTTGCTTCGCCATGCTACTCGGCGGTTGCTCACCCGGCGACGACAAGCAGGCTGCCAGCCTTGAAGAAAAGACCACAAAGTTCGAACAGTCACTGGATGCCATCACCGATCCGAAGCTCAAGGACGCCATCACCGAACTTGGCGGTTCGCTGCTGCTGCTTGAGCGCGCAAAACAGAAACTCGACAGCAATCCGGCAAAAACCGAATACGGCGAAGACGCCCTCGGCGTGCTAAAGCATTACCCGACCCCGCAGAGCCTTGTCGATACCTTCATCAATGGCCTGTTCGTACTGCACAAGGACGCCAGTTCCGATTACCTCACGGATCTGCAACCGGTCTTCCCCTTCAACCTGAACATTCCCGGCGGCTTCCTGTTTCCCCATAGTGTGGAATGGCAGTCGGTAACGCTGAGCAACAAGCGCGTCATTGCTTATCAACCCGAGTGGTCGGAAACCGATCCCGGCATTCAGTTGAGCCCGTCCAGCTCCAACGTCACCAACCCCGATGACCTGACGGTGACCTACCCATTCATAGACGGCCTGAATGTGGACAAGAAAACCCAGCCGCAACCAGTGAGCCTGCAAGGCCAGGTCGAAGTCATTGCGCCGCGACGTTTGTACAGTTTCGACCTGACGCAAAAAGACGTTGGCCAGATCCGCACCAACGACAACCTCAGCGTCAAACTGCTCAAGCTTGAAAAGAACTACGCGCAAGTAGAGTTCAGCAACAGCCTGCCATTGGCACCGGAAGTCGCAGACGCCCAGCTCAATCCGCTGATCGTTCAAGCACGCGATATCAGCGGGCAATATTTGATGCGTGCCGGCTCGATCAACGAAAGTCCGGAGCAGGTTGCCTTCTACGAAAAACAACTGGCTCAGTTGCAACAGCAGAAAAGCTGGAGCGACACCCTGGAAAAACAGCTCAGTAACGATCAGCAAGCCTTTGAGCAGCAACACCCCAAGCGCTACAACAAGGTTTACTTCAACGGCCCGATCGAAACCCTGGAAGTCAGCGTGCTCGACTTCTCATCGGCCACCGTGACCCGCAAAAACCTGGATCTGCCGATTCGTGCGTTCAATCAGCACACCACGGAAAAAGCCATTCAACCGCTGGATCTGCCCGTGGTGGTGTATGACGATCTGGCGGTGAACTGGCTCAAAGGCGCAAGCCTGACAGAAGACCAATTGAAGGCCGGCATCCGTATTCATCAATCGGTGGAAGACCCCAGTGCGGCGCGTATCGAGTTTTCCCATCGACGTACCTTCAACGATGAATTGCTCGGTGACGACTTCAGCCCCGGCGTCAGCCCGGTGACGTTCTTCACAGAAAAGCGCAGCGGCAAACTTGATGAGCCAATCGAACTGCCGCCCGAGGCTTATCAGGTCGACCCGTTGCGGGCGACGATTACCTATGATCTGAATCTGTTCCCGGAAACCCCGGCGATTGCCGTCGGTTCGATGCCGTTGTTTCTCGCCACGGTCGACAAAAAATCCTACGACGCCAAGTCTTTGCCCAAAGGCCTGGAAATCAAAAACAACACCCTGACGGTGGATCTGAAACTGTTTCCTGCGAACGAATGGCGGTTCTTCGTCAAGGACGACAGCGGCAACTATCTGAAGCAGATCCTCTCGGTCAGCCATGATGCGAGCGCAGAAGGCCCAGCGTTGTTCGGCGTGCACTACTTCTACGGCCGACCAACCCACGTCGAAACCTTCCAGCGAACCGACCTCGCCACCGTGCAATACGGCTTTGAGGTCAAACTCGACAAGTCGCAGGCACCCGCCCCTGCGCCTTAACTGTTGAGGCTACGTCCCCGCCCGCCGTTGATCTGACGAAGCTGGGCTTGCAGGTGCAAGCTCCAGATTTGCGGATCGTCGGCCAGTTCGTAGCCGTGCAGGGTCAGACTTTCGACGATGGTGTCGAGGATCGACTCGGCAGCGACCGGGCCGTGAAACGGGCCTTGGGCTTTGATGGCAGAGGGTTGTTCGCCGGCCATGCCGGCAGCGAAGAGCAGCGTCCACATGCCAGTATCGCCGGCCAACGGCTTGATGGCGCACTCGATACGGGTCACGAGACCCAGGCATTGACGGGTGAGGCAGAGGTTGCGCGACATGGCGGCGACCCTCGGTGAAGCCGGTATTCAGCCCTCACGGGAGGACTGGCTCGATCCAGTGATACTGTCGATATCCTTGAGCTGAGAATAGAAGAAAAGTTCGCCGCGCAAGCTTTATGGAACCAGAAGGCGCCGAATGGTCATTGTGTGAATATTGGCGCCAGAGTGATGGCACTTTTCCCGAAGATCGACACAAAACGAATGTAGGAGTGAGCCTGCTCGCGATCACGGTGTGTCAGTTGATGGAAATGTCGACTGATACACCGTGATCGCGAGCAGGCTCGCTCCTACAGTTTTAACCGCGTAATGGGTTACGCCGGTTTGGCTTCCGCCAACGCCTCCTGCGCCAGTTCCTTCTCGGCCTCTTTCAGATCTTCTTCACTGATCATCTCGGCAATCACGCGCAGACGCTCAACCACCCGCGCGTTGACGCTGCCTTCAGGGAATTGACCGTCAGCATCCGGTTCACCGGCCGGCTCGCCGACCAGCAGGCTCAACGCCTCGTCGGCCTGACGCACTGCGTAAACGTGGAACTGCCCGGCGCGCACCGCCGCCAGCACTTTCTCGTCGAGCATCAGCGTGGCGACGTTGGCCTGCGGAATGATCGCACCCTGCTCGCCGGTCAGCCCGCGTGCTTCGCAGAGGCGGAAGAAGCCTTCGATTTTCTCGTTGACCCCGCCAACTGCCTGCACCTCGCCGAACTGGTTGATCGAGCCGGTGATCGCAAAGCACTGCTTGAGCGGGGTTTTCGACAGCGCCGAAATCAGCGTGCACGCCTCGCCCAGCGATGCACTGTCGCCATCGACGTAACCGTAGGATTGCTCCAGCGCGATACTCGCGGAAATTGCCAACGGGAATTCCTGAGCGTAACGGCTGCCCAGATATCCGGTGAGGATCATCACGCCTTTGGAGTGGATCGGCTGGCCGAGGTTGACCTCACGCTCGATGTCGACGATACCGCTGCCGCCCGGGTACACCGTGGCGGAAATCCGCGCCGGCACACCGAACGCCGAGTCGCCGACTTCAAGCACGGTCAGCCCGTTGCATTTGCCGACCGCCGCGCCGTCGGTGTCGATCAGGATGATCCCGGCGAGCATGTCGTCGAGAATCCGCGCCGACACGCGACCTGTACGAGTGGCCTTGGCTTTCAGGGCTCGTTCGATATGACCGGCATCGGTCATCTCATCGCCGGCCAAGTGACGAATGAAATCCGCTTCGCTGACCAACTGGAACAGATCGCCAATGCGCGCCGACAAGCGCCCCTGATGCTCGGCCAGACGTGCGCTGTACGTCGCCAGACGCGCGACCGCATCGGCGGTCAACGGCGCCATGCCTTCTTCCGACGTACGGGTTTTCAGCAACTGGGCGAATTGCTCAAGGCTCTCGTCGACCATCGGAATGTCTTCGTCGAAGTCGACCAGGACGCGGAACATCTCCTGGAAGTCCGGATCGAGGTCTTGCAGCGTGTAGTACAGCGACCGCGCACCGATGATGATGACTTTGACCTGCAACGGAATGTGCTGCGGATTGAGGGTCACGGTGGCGAAACGACCCATCTCGCCCAGCGGTGATTCCATTTTCAGCTTGCGCGATTGCAGGGCGCGTTTAAGCGCATCCCACACGAACGGCTCGCTGAGCATTTTTTCCGCTTCAAGGATCAAGAAACCACCGTTGGCGCGGTGCAGCGCACCCGGGCGCAACTGGCGATAGGTGGTGTAGAGCGCGCCCTGATCGGTGGTGTACTCGATACGGCCAAACAGGTTTTCGTAAGTCGGGTGCGGCTCGAACACCACCGGCGCACCGCCGCTGGCCGGATGACCAACCACCAGACTCGGCGCGTATTGCTCTTCCAGCAACTTGCGCGCGACGGCGTCGGTCTTGCTGTCGTCGACCAGTTGCTCGACCACGGTTTTCAGCAGGTACACCTGCATCGCTTGCAGATAACCGCAGACAGCGGCGTTTTCCGCGTACTTCTCCGACAGCGGCGACAGCAGTGGCTGCAAGGCCAGGGTGATCGTTTCTTCGTTGAGCGAACGCAGTTGGTTGTTCGACTCACGCTTCCACTGCGGCAGGCTGGCGAGTTCTTCGTTCAGACGCTCTTCAAGGCCGGAAATATCTTCATGAAAGCGCTCGCGATCGGCCTCCGGCAACTGCGAGAACTCAGCTTCATCCAGCGCCTTGCCGTCGAGCATCGGCGTGAAGGCGATGTTGCTGCTGTCGCGGTACAGGGCGACGTCTTTTTCCAGGGCCAGACGCTCGATGATGTCGAGGGCCTTGTCGTAGCGCTGGTTGAAGGCGCGGTCGATGGCGCTTTTCTTTTGCTGGTAGGACGGGTGTTCGAACACCGCCGGGAAGGTCGCCAGCAGGTTGTCGATCAAACCGTTGATGTCACCGATGAACGCGCCGGCCGTGCCCGATGGCAGCTCCAGCACGCGGGGCTCGCGCGGCTCATCGAAATTGTTGACGTAAACCCAGTCCGCCGGGGTCTGCAGGCGTTTGCCTTCGGCTTTCAGGTAGCGTTTGACGAACGAGAAGCGACCGGTGCCGGGCTCGCCCATGACGAATACGTTGTAACCGGGGCGTGGCATGGCCACGCCGAACTGCAAGGCTTCGACCGCACGTTCCTGGCCGAGCACACCGCGAAAGGGCTCCAGATCATTGGTGGTAGTGAAGCTGAACT
>NZ_JBIUWI010000018.1:9233-9900 GCF_044743385.1 Pseudomonas sp. NPDC087639
AATGAAAACGCAACCATCAACAATACTCCAGCTAAAAGCAGTAAAGCAGCAACAGGATCAGGCATCGGGCTTCCTTAACAATCAGGCGGGGCAGATAGCGGCATTCTGGCGCTGCCCGTGCCCCACTGGCAAGGCGCGCCATGTGACAAAGCATAGACAACCGGCTGCCCATGTCCCGCCACCCATGAAATCGGGGTTATCGCCAAATCTTTTGTAAAAACTCACGGAACCCCGGGAACGTGCCTAAACTCCAAACTGCGCGGCTGGAACTAATACTGGCCCACTGGCACCGTCAGGTGTCAGAACCCTGTCCATTGGTATGCACATAAAGAGAACAAAGCTATGAAACGGATTCTTCTCGGTACTCTCTTCACCGCTGTATCCATCAACGCAATGGCGCAAGCTCCAGGCGGCCCGGATTGCGGTTGGGGCAACATGCTGTTCGAAGGTCAGCGTGGCACCCCTGCTCACTTCCTGGCATCCACCACCAACGGCACTTCCGGTAACGCCACGTTTGGTATGACTTCCGGCACCAACGGTTGCTCGACCAACGCGTCGCTGACCTACGGCGGCAAATCCTGGTTTGCCATGAATGGCATGATGAACGAGCTGTCCGAAGACATGGCAAAAGGTAACGGCGAAGCGCTGACTACCTATGCCGTGGTAC
>NZ_JBIUWI010000018.1:9910-15020 GCF_044743385.1 Pseudomonas sp. NPDC087639
GGGCGTGGCGCCGGACGACCGTGCGCACTTCGCTGCTGTCACTCACGAGCACTTCCAGCAGATCTTCAGCAAGGCTGACGTGACCGCTGAAGACGTGCATACCAACACCCTGTCCGTTCTGAAGTCAGACCCACGTCTGGCCAAGTACGCAACTCAGGCTTAAGCTCGACTCCGCCCGCTTCTTTCGGGAAGCGGGTTTTATTTTTTTGGCCCGTCCCTCTTTGGGTTTTTGTTTTTTTCCTGTTTAAGTTGCCGACTATGCTCAAACGCCTTGCCTGGCTGGCGCTCTGTGTCTGCGCCCCGCTGTCCGCCGCGCCAAACATCGACCCTCAACGTTTGCAGCAACTGGCCAACGACCGCTTCTGGATCTCCCTCGGTCATTACGAAACCGCCAAGCTCGGTGGCTGGCGCAGCTATGTCAGCGACAAGAAGTTCTTTCTGGCGCCCGACGGCAACGAACATCCCGACCATGAACTTGCCGCCACCGTTCAGGCACTGTATGCCCCGGCCAGCCTCGGCGAGCAACACGCACAATGCGTTTACCCGGCGCGCACGCGCTGGCTGAAAACGCAGCTCAACCTGACCGATCTGCCGGCACCTGCGTGCGCCGAGTACAAAAAGTGGTTCAAGGACGTATCGCCGCATAGCGCGGTGATGATCTTCCCGGCGGCTTATCTCAACAGCCCATCGTCGATGTTCGGCCACACGCTGCTGCGCATCGATCAGGCTGACGTGCAGGCAGACAAGACGTCGCTGCTCAGTTACGCGATCAACTTCGGTGCTTACATCGAAGGTTCAGACAACAGCATCCTTTACGCCTGGAAAGGTTTGATGGGTGGCTATCCCGGCCTGTTCGCACTGGTGCCGTATCAGGAAAAACTCTCCGAATACCGCAGTCTGGAAAACCGCGATCTGTGGGAATACCGACTCAATCTGACGCAAGAAGAAACCGCGCGCATGGTTGAACATGTGTGGGAGTTGAAGCAGATCCAGTTCGACTACTTCTTCTTCGATGAAAACTGCTCCTACCGCTTGCTCGAACTGCTGCAAGTGGCGCGGCCGAGCCTGCGCCTGACCGAACAATTCCCGCTGACCGCGATTCCTACCGACACGGTCAAAGCGGTGAAAGAAGCCGGGCTGGTCGAAAGCATCGAATACCGCCCCTCCCGCGAGCGTGAACTGCTCAGTCGCGCCGAACCGTTAAGCGATGAAGAACAACAGTGGGTGCTGAAAGTCAGCGCTGACCAGCAAGTTTTGCAAGACCCGACCTTCAAGGCCCTGCCCCGCGCCCGCCAAGCCTTGATCATCGACGCGGCGTATCGTCTGGAACGCTACCGCGCCAACGGCCAGGAACGCGACCCACAGCGGGCGCAGCGCAGTTTTGAACTGCTGCGGGCAATCAACAAAAATCCGGCGCCGGAGCTGGAAATCCCGCAACCGGGCTTGCCCGAAGATGGCCACGAATCAAGGACCTGGCAGGCCGGTCTCGGTACTCGAGGTGACCGCGCATTTGGCGAGTACGGCTTGCGCATGGCCTATCACGATCTCAACGACAACGCCGAAAGCTTCCCGCTGGGTGCGCAGATTGAAATCCTGCAGATGAAACTGCGCCAGTACGAAGGCAACCAGTGGCAATTCCAGCAACTGGATCTGGCGACCATTCGCTCGCTAACCCCTCGCAATGAGCTATTGCAGCCGCTGTCGTGGCAAGTCACCGGCGGTCTTGAGCGGGTGCCGGGCAAACACGATGACGAGACGCTGGTCAGCCACGTCAATGGCGGTGGTGGCGGTACGTGGGCGCTGGGCGACGATGTGCTGGGTTTTGCTCTCGGCACGGTGCGGGTGGAACACAACAATGACTTCGCCGAGTTTGTTTCCCCGGCGGGCGGTTTCAATACCGGCGTGCTGTGGAAAAACCCGCTCGGCAATCTCAGCCTGGAAGCCAAGGGCGATTACTTCTTCAATGGCGAAGTGCGCCGCAGCCTGAGTCTGAATCAGCAGTGGGAGTTGTCGCGCAACCTCGGCTTGCGCTTGAGTGCGCAGCGTGAGTTCAGTCATCTGGCCACGCCGGAGACTGAAGTGATGCTAGAAGTGAAGTGGTATCACTACTGAAAAGATCGCAGCCTGCGGCAGCTCCAGGGGAAATGCATTCCAACTGTAGGAGCTGCCGCAGGCTGCGATCTTTTGATCTTTCTTTCACACCCCATCAACGAATCCCCTTCTAGACTTCCCCCATAAGCCGAAAACCGGCGCGGGAGAGTGCGATGTGGCGGTGTGCGGGTTTGCTGGGCGTTTTGCTGGTGCTGAGCGGTTGCCAGACCACTCACGAAGATTTGATTGCCAAAGGTTATCCACCGGCCTTCGCCGACGGTTTCGATGACGGTTGTGTCAGCGGCCGCCAGGCGGCCGGTTCGATCAGCGGTGAATTCCGCAAGAACGTGCCGCGCTATCTCAAGGACAAGCAGTACGCCGAAGGCTGGACCGATGGCTTCCGCCAGTGTCAGGCAATGCTGGAAAACAAGGGTCGCGAAGAATATCGCAACGAACATTGGGACGAACGCGAACGCGCCTGGCAGCAACAGAAAGACCAGGACGCCGGGCGGGCTTATCGCTCGCAGTAGGTCGCTTCCAGACATCCAGTGAAACCAAATGCCCGCGACCATGGCCCAAACTCTATGAAGAGGAGGACACCATGAGTCGCGCTTTCGTCAACGAAGACAATGCCGCTGCGCAAGCCGATCAACCGGTCGAACGGCAGGTCAGCACACAGCCCAATTACGTCACCCCGCAAGGGCTGGCGCAGTTGCAGGCGAAAGTCGCCGAGCTGCAAGCCCTGCACGCCGAGCAATCGGCCAAGGGCGAACAGGCTGACAAACAGCGCCTGGCCGATCTTGAACGGGATCTGCGCTACTTCAACCAACGCCTGGGCAGCGCGCAGGTCGCCGTCGTCGCGACCTCCACCGACAAGGTGCAGATCGGCAGTTGGGTCACCTACGCCGACGAACACAGCACCGAACGCCGGGTGCAACTGGTGGGCGAAGATCAGGCCGACGCCGCCAAAGGCCTGATCAATTGGGGATCACCTTTAGGCCGCGCACTGCTCGGTGCCCGGCTCAACGACGAGGTGCTGTGGCAGCGCCCCGCCGGCGATCAAGTGATTGAAGTGATCCGCGTCGAACCGAGTTAAACCACACCCTGCGCCAGCATCGCATCGGCGACTTTGACGAAGCCTGCGATGTTCGCGCCTTTGACGTAGTTGATCCGCCCGTTCTCTTCGCCGTAATGCACGCAAGCGTGGTGGATCGACTGCATGATCGCGTGCAACTTGCTGTCCACCTCGCCCGCCGTCCACAGCAGACGCATGGCGTTCTGCGACATTTCCAGACCACTCACCGCCACGCCGCCGGCATTGGAGGCCTTGCCCGGCGCGAACAGAATGCCGGCCTCGATAAAGATATCCACAGCCTCCAGCGTGGTCGGCATGTTCGCGCCTTCGGCCACGCACACACAGCCATTGCGCAGCAGCGTGCGGGCGGCTTCGGCGTCGAGTTCGTTCTGCGTGGCGCAGGGCAGCGCGATGTCGCACGGCAGCGACCATGGATGCTGACCGGTACGGAATTCCAGACCGAATGCACTGGCCAATTCGCTGATCCGCCCGCGTTTGACGTTTTTCAGTTCCAGCAGCGCCGACCACTGTTCTTCGCTCAGGCCCGCTTCGCAATACAGCGTGCCTTCGGAGTCGGACAGGGAAATCACTTTGCCGCCCAGATCCATCACCTTGCGCGCCGCGTATTGCGCGACGTTGCCGGAACCGGAGATCGCCACGCGCTTGCCTTCGACGGTCTGCTCGCGACGCTTGAGCATTTCTTCGGCGAAGTACACACAGCCAAAACCGGTAGCTTCCGGGCGGATCAAACTGCCGCCGTAAGTCATGCCCTTGCCGGTCAGCACGCTGGTGAACTGGTTGCTCAGGCGTTTGTATTGGCCGAACAGAAAACCGATCTCCCGCGCGCCAACGCCGATGTCACCGGCCGGCACGTCGACGTCCGAGCCGATATGGCGGTACAACTCGCTCATGAACGCCTGGCAGAACCGCATGACTTCGGCGTCACTCTTGCCCTTCGGATCGAAGTCCGAACCGCCCTTGCCGCCGCCCATGGGCAGCGACGTGAGCGAGTTTTTGAAGGTCTGTTCGAAGGCGAGGAATTTCAGCACGCCCAGATTCACCGACGGATGAAAACGCAGGCCGCCCTTGTACGGGCCGATGGCGCTGTTCATCTGGACTCGGAAACCGCGATTGACCTGAACCTTGCCCTGATCGTCGACCCACGACACGCGAAACACTACCGCCCGTTCCGGCTCGCAGATGCGCTCCAGGATTCCCGAGGTCAGGTAACGCGAATTGGCTTCGAGAAACGGCCAGAGACTGCGCAGGACTTCTTCGACAGCCTGGTGGAATTCGGGTTGATCCGGGTCGCGTTTTTTCAGGCGCGCGAGGAAGGATTCGACGGATTCGATCATGGGAAAAGTCTCGGCAAATTTATTGTCGTTGGAGGAGATTGGGCCGGACTGTAACAAACGAATTGCACACAGGAACAGTTCAAAATGTCGCAGATATGAAATTAAATGGTGCACAGGATATAAATCAGAAGCCTTTTAAGGGCTTTTTTGCACCTGAATGGGGAGGCGAAATCCAAGTGATGCACCAACAGTAACACCGCCTTCGCGAGCAGGCTCGCTCCCACATTTGAAATGCATTTCCCTGTGGGAGCGAGCCTGCTCGCGAATGCCGCGACTCGGTCTCACTGGAGAAAAAAGGCAAAAAAAAACGGAGCCCGAAGGCTCCGCTTTTCATGCAACCAACCCGATATCAGGCCAGTTTCTTGTGACGTACCCGGTGTGGCTGGGCAGCCGCTTCGCCGAGGCGCTTTTTGCGGTCGGCTTCGTACTCGGTGTAGTTGCCTTCGAAGAAGATCGCCTGCGAGTCGTCTTCGTACGCCAGGATGTGGGTCGCGACGCGGTCAAGGAACCACCGATCGTGAGAGATCACAATGGCGGCGCCCGGGAAGTCCAGCAGGGCTTCTTCCAGGGACCGCCGGGGTTCAACGGC
>NZ_JBIUWI010000018.1:15030-20878 GCF_044743385.1 Pseudomonas sp. NPDC087639
CCACCGGACAGGTCCTTGACGAACTTCTGCTGATCGCCGCCCTTGAAGTTGAAGCGACCGACGTAGGTGCGCGAAGGGATCTCGTAGTTACCGATGCGGATCTGGTCGGAACCGTCGGATATCTGCTGGAACACAGTCTTGCTGCCGTCGAGGTCTTCGCGGCTCTGATCCACACAGGCCAGTTGCACGGTTTCGCCGACTTCGATGCTGCCCGAATCCGGCGTTTCCTTGCCCATCAGCATGCGGAACAGGGTCGACTTACCGGCACCGTTACCGCCGATCACGCCGACGATGGCGCCTTTCGGCATCGAGAACGACAGGTTGTCGATCAGCACGCGATCGCCGTAGCCCTTGGTGACGTTCTTGAACTCGATGACCTTGTCGCCCAGGCGCGGACCGGCCGGGATGTAGATCTCGTTGGTTTCCGAACGCTTCTGGAATTCCTGCGATTGCATTTCTTCGAAGCGTTGCAGACGAGCCTTGGATTTCGACTGGCGGGCCTTGGCGCCTTTGCGCACCCATTCCAGTTCTTCTTTCATGGCTTTTTCGTGGGCCGACTGCTGCTTGGATTCGGCAGCCAGACGATCGGACTTGGCTTCAAGCCAACCCGAATAGTTGCCCTCGTAAGGAATGCCCGCACCGCGGTCGAGTTCCAGAATCCAGCCAGCAACGTTGTCCAGGAAGTAACGGTCGTGCGTGATCGCAACCACGGTGCCCGGGAAGTCGTGGAGGAAGTGCTCCAGCCACGCAACGGAATCGGCGTCCAAGTGGTTGGTTGGTTCGTCGAGCAGCAGCATGTCCGGAGCGGATAGCAGCAGACGGCACAGGGCCACACGACGCTTTTCACCACCGGAGAGGAATTCGACCTTGGCGTCCCATGCCGGCAGACGCAGCGCATCGGCAGCGACTTCCAGTTGACGATCCAGATTGTGGCCGTCGCTGGCTTGCAGGATCGCTTCGAGCTTGGCCTGCTCAGCAGCCAGTTTGTCGAAATCGGCGTCTTCTTCAGCGTAAGCCGCGTAGACCTCGTCCAGGCGCGCCTGGGCGTTCTTGATCACGCTGACCGCTTCCTCGACCACTTCACGCACGGTCTTGGTCGGATCAAGTTGCGGTTCTTGCGGCAGATAACCGATGTTCAGATCCGGCATCGGACGGGCTTCGCCTTCGAACTCGGTGTCGACGCCGGCCATGATTTTCAGCAACGTGGACTTACCCGAACCGTTGAGGCCGAGTACGCCGATCTTGGCGCCGGGGAAGAACGACAGCGAAATGTTTTTCAGGATTTCCCGCTTCGGCGGAACAACTTTGCCCAGCCGATGCATGGTGAAGACGTATTGAGCCATGGAGAACCTTGGGTCAGTGACAGATGAATGATTGGAGCGCAGGCGATGCCCGGCCAGACCGTGCGCGTCGTTCACTTGATGGTGATCAATGCGTGCGCGCTGAAAAAAGTCTGATTCTAGGAGCTGGAACGCTCCCGCGTAACCGGCAAAGCTACCTGATTGACGGAAGGCAGTCCAGCCGCGAGGGGCTGGCACTTCGCCACGACTCAAGGCATGCTAGCCGCCCTTTGGGCGTCCGGCTTATAGTGCACGTCGCGCCAGTCCAGCCAGATCGCAGGATTACAGCTTGTCCAATGTCACTCCGCCAGCCTCTGTGAGCAGCACCCAACCGGCGCACGGCTCGCCCCTGCGCGGGACATTAAAGGGTGCGCTGGCGACACTCGTGCTTTTGCTGCTGGCGCTGCTGTTCTGGCAACTGCTCGATCAACTGCGCGAAACCCAGAAAAACCAGCGCCAGTACACCATCGATTACACCGCCGACCTCGCCTCGCAGGTCAGCCTGAACATGGCGCTGAATGCGCAAATCGCCCTCAATCTGCTACCGATCGTCGAACAACCGCAATCGGCCGACGAACAGCAGCAGTTGCTGCGCAAGCTCCAGCAATCGCTGCCTGACCTGCGCAGCCTCGCGTTGCTCAGCCCTTCCGGGCGAATCATCAGCGACAGCGCCGCCGACAGCTCCGACGCCAGCTACCTCACCGAACTGGTACGCCGCAGCCGCGCCCAGGCGCACTATTTCAGTAACGCCGACGATGGCTCGGTGGTGCATCTGTTGTTGCATCAGGCCAGCGGCAGTACACGCGCCTATTGGGCTTTGCGTCTGACGCCGACGTTCTTCGACTCGCTGACCAAGCAGAGTGAAACCGGCCTGCGTCCGCTGTGGCTGGTGGAAAACCGTATCAACCATCAGATCATCAGCCGCGACGAAGCCCTGTCATCCGCCAAGCCTGGCGTGCTGAGCCCGGACGATCTGGCCAACACCGTACTCACCGTGCCGCTGAGCAGCAGTGATTGGCAATTGCGTGGCCTGTTCGACCGCCAGCGCGTGCTGGAAGAGTTGCTGCCGGCGTTCATCGGCAAATGCCTGCTGGGTCTGGCGTTCTCGATGCTACCGGTGATCGCGCTACTGAACATGCGCCGGCGTCAGCGCCAATTACATGAAGGCCGCCGCCGCTATCAGGACATTTTCGACGGTACCGGAGTTGCCCTGTGCGTGCTCGATCTGTCCGGGCTCAAGCAGATTTTCGACAAGGCGCAGATCCAGACCAGCGACCAGCTCAAGGCCTGGCTGGACCAGCCGCAACAGCGCCAGCAATTGCTGCAGGAACTGCGCGTCACCGAGGTCAATCAGGTCGCGCTGCAATTGCTCAATGTCAATTCCTGCGAACACGCTTGGCAGTTGTTGATCGACGGTCATCCACATCGTCACTGCGCGATCGGCCATCAAGTACTCGACGCCGTGCTCCAGCAACAAAAGCAGCTGGAACTGGAAATCAAACTCCCGGACATCAACGGTCGCGATCAACACCTGTGGATGGTGCTGCGCCTGCCGACCGAGCGGCACGACTATAAAGCGGTGATCCTGAGTATCAACGACATCACCAGCCGCAAGCTGATCGAGCTGTCGCTGCTGGAGCGCGAGGGCTTCTGGTCGGACGTGGTGCGCACCGTGCCGGATCATCTGTACGTGCAGGATGTGATCAGCCAGCGGATGATTTTCAGCAACCACCATCTCGGCCAGACCCTCGGTTACAACCGCACCGAACTGCATCAGATGGGCGAGTACTTCTGGGAAATTCTCCTGCACCCGGAAGACGCCGACTATTATCATCGCTCACGGCAGATGCAGCGCCACGCCGGTTACAGCCAACTGTTGCAGTGCCAGTTGCGCTTCCGTCATCGCGATGGCGAATGGCGGCGCTTCGACATTCGTGAACAGGCACTGGCCCGGGACAAGCACGATCAGGTCACGCGGATCATCGGCGTGGCCAAGGACATAACCGAGCAGATCGAAGCCAGCGAATCCCTGCGCGACAGCGAGCAGCGCTACCGGATGCTCGCCGAAAGCATCAGCGACGTGATCTTCTCCACCGACAGCAAGCTCTCGCTGAACTACGTCAGCCCGTCGGTGCAAGCGGTGCTGGGCTACGACGCCGAATGGATTTTCCAGAACGGCTGGCAATCGACCATCGCCAACCCGCAGCAACTGAGCGGCATCTACACCCTGATGGATCGCGTCAGCAAAGCCCTGGATAAACCCGAACAGTTAGCCATTTTGCGCAATCAGGTGCAGACCCAACTGTTCCTGTTCGACTGCCTGCGCGCCGATGGCCGCAAGATCCCGATCGAACTGCGTCTGGTGCTGGTGTGGGACGAACACGGCGCGTTCGAAGGCGTGCTCGGCGTTGGCCGCGACATCAGTCAGCAGCGCCGCGCCGAGAAAGATTTGCGCATGGCCGCCACGGTATTCGAACACTCAACGTCGGCGATCCTGATCACCGACCCGGCCGGTTATATCGTCCAGGCCAACGAGGCGTTCAGTCGGGTCAGCGGTTACGCGGTGGCGGAAGTGCTCGACCAATTGCCCAACATGCTCACCGTCGACGAGCAACAGGATGCGCACCTGCGTTACGTGCTCAAGCAACTGCATCAGCACAGTACGTGGGAAGGCGAAGTCTGGCTCAAACGCCGCAATGGCGAGCACTACCCGGCGTGGGTCGGCATCACCGCTGTGCTCGACGATGAAGGCGATCTGGCCAGTTACGTGTGCTTCTTCAGCGATATCAGCGAGCGCAAGGCCAGCGAACAGCGCATTCACCGCCTCGCCTATTACGACGCCCTGACCCATCTGCCCAACCGCACACTGTTCCAGGATCGCCTGCACACTGCGCTGCAAGCAGCCGAGCGACAGAAGTCGTGGGTGGTGCTGATGTTTCTCGACCTCGACCGCTTCAAACCGATCAACGACTCCCTCGGCCACGCTGCCGGCGACCGCATGTTGAAAGACATGGCCACGCGCCTGCTGGCCTGCGTCGACGATGACGACACCGTGGCGCGGATGGGTGGCGATGAGTTCACTCTCCTGCTGCAACACCGCTCAAGTCGGGAGCTGGCGCTGAACCGCGCGATTCATGTGGCCGAGCAGATTCTCGGCAGTCTGGTACGACCGTTCGTGCTTGAAGGTCGCGAGTTCTTCGTCACCGCGAGTATCGGCATCGCCCTGAGTCCGCAGGACGGCAACGAACTCAGCCAGTTGATGAAGAACGCCGACACCGCGATGTACCACGCCAAAGAGCGCGGCAAGAACAACTTCCAGTTCTACCAGGCCGACATGAACGCCAGTGCGCTGGAGCGTCTGGAGCTGGAAAGCGACCTGCGCCATGCCTTGGAGCAGAACGAATTCGTCCTGTATTACCAACCCCAATTCAGCGGCGACGGCAAGCGCCTGACCGGCGCCGAAGCCCTGCTGCGCTGGCGTCATCCGCGTCGTGGGCTGGTGCCGCCGGGGGATTTCATTCCGGTGCTGGAAGAACTCGGACTGGTGGTGGACGTCGGTGACTGGGTGATCAGCGAGGCCTGCCGTCAGCTCAAGACCTGGCACCAGAGCCGCGTGCGCGTGCCAAAGGTGTCGGTGAACATCTCGGCGCGGCAGTTCTCCGATGGCCAACTCGGCACGCGGATCGCCACCATCCTGCGCGAAACCGGCCTGCCGCCGGCATGCCTGGAGCTGGAACTGACCGAAAGTATCCTGATGCGCGAGGTCAGCGAGGCCATGCAGATTCTCGCCGGTTTGAAAAACCTCGGCCTGAGCATCGCGGTCGACGACTTCGGCACCGGTTATTCATCGCTGAACTACCTCAAGCAATTCCCGATCGACGTGTTGAAGATCGACCGCACTTTCGTCGACGGTTTGCCGTCCGGCGAACAGGACGCGCAGATCGCCCGGGCGATCATCGCCATGGCCCACAGCTTGAATCTGGCGGTGATCGCCGAGGGTGTGGAAACCCATGAGCAGCTCGACTTCCTGCGTGAGCATGGCTGCGATGAGGTTCAGGGGTATCTGTTTGGAAGGCCGATGCCGGCGGGTCGGTTTGAGGCGCAGTTCAGCAATGACGCCCTCTTCATGTTCGACTGAACATCTGCGGTGCGGCCTTCGCGAGCAGGCTCGCTCCCACAGGAATTGATGTCGATCACAAAATCGCAGGCCTGCCTCGATTACTGTGGGAGCGAGCCTGCTCGCGAAGAGGCCTTCAAACGCACCGCACATCGGTCATGAAAACCACTTGTCTGCGACATGATGTCGTTTCATATGCCATCCAAAACCCATTGGGTTAGAATGCCCCCCTTTTCTGCCCCCGATCCTTGAGGACCGCCATGTTCAGCCGTGATTTGACTATTGCCAAGTACGACGCCGATCTTTTTGCCGCCATGGAGCAAGAAGCTCAGCGCCAGGAAGAACACATCGAGCTGATCGCTTCGGAGAACTACACCAGCCCAGCGGTGAT
>NZ_JBIUWI010000018.1:20888-22295 GCF_044743385.1 Pseudomonas sp. NPDC087639
AAGTACGCCGAAGGCTACCCGGGCAAGCGCTACTACGGTGGTTGCGAGTTCGTCGACGTTGTTGAGCAACTGGCCATCGACCGCGCCAAAGAACTGTTCGGCGCCGATTACGCCAACGTTCAGCCGCACGCCGGTTCGCAAGCCAACGCTGCTGTCTACCTGGCCCTGCTGTCGGCCGGTGACACCATTCTGGGCATGAGCCTGGCCCACGGTGGTCACCTGACCCACGGCGCCAGCGTTTCCTCCTCCGGCAAGCTGTACAACGCTATCCAGTACGGCATCGACGCCAACGGCCTGATCGACTACGACGAAGTCGAGCGTCTGGCGGTTGAGCACAAGCCAAAAATGATCGTGGCCGGTTTCTCTGCCTACTCGCAGATTCTGGATTTCCCACGCTTCCGCGCTATCGCTGACAAGGTTGGCGCCTACCTGTTCGTCGACATGGCTCACGTGGCCGGTCTGGTCGCCGCTGGCGTCTACCCGAACCCGGTGCCATTCGCTGACGTCGTGACCACCACCACGCACAAGACCCTGCGCGGTCCACGTGGCGGCCTGATCCTGGCTCGCGCCAACGCCGACATCGAGAAGAAGCTGAACTCCGCGGTATTCCCGGGTGCCCAGGGTGGCCCGCTGGAGCACGTGATCGCCGCTAAAGCGATCTGCTTCAAGGAAGCGCTGCAGCCTGAGTTCAAGACTTACCAGCAGCAAGTGGTGAAAAACGCCAAGGCCATGGCCGGTGTGTTCATCGAGCGTGGTTTCGACGTGGTGTCCGGCGGTACTGAAAACCACCTGTTCCTGCTGTCGCTGATCAAGCAGGAAATCTCTGGTAAAGACGCAGACGCCGCTCTGGGCAAAGCGTTCATCACCGTGAACAAGAACTCCGTGCCTAACGATCCACGCTCCCCGTTCGTCACTTCCGGCCTGCGCTTCGGTACTCCGGCTGTGACCACTCGTGGCTTCAAAGAGGCTGAGTGCAAAGAGCTGGCCGGCTGGATCTGCGACATCCTGGCTGACCTGAACAACGAAGCGGTGATCGACGCCGTTCGTGAGAAAGTCAAAGCCATCTGCAAGAAACTGCCGGTGTACGGCGCTTAATCGCGACGTTAAATCCGCAGCATGAAAAACCGGCCAAGTGATTGGCCGGTTTTTTTATGTCTGCATTTTTTCAAACGCCTGAACCGCTCAAGAATGGGACTCACCGCACAACTGGTCAGACCGGTCATGCCAATTCGTCATTTTTCACTTGCGATCCCTAAAAAACAGCGCCTAGACTGCACCCGCACTGGACATACCGGTAAGACCACAATAATTAAGTCCTGAATCTGATGCTCCAATCTCACGGAATACAGGTCAAGGACAATGTTTCCTACTATTGTCAGATGGTGTTATCTTTTATTCTTTATCATT